>VBEU01000218.1 GCA_005883775.1 Chloroflexota bacterium
ACGAGCGGCCACGCATGTACGCCAGCGGCGCGACCTCGATCTCGCCGCGTTCCTGCGCACGCGTGAAGCGCTCCGGGGGCATGAGCTCGTAAAGCGCGTCGTAGAGGGGCCGCAAATAAGGGTCGATCTTCTCCTGCAGGTCACCCGGTAGGAAGCCAAGCCGCTCGCCCGCCTCGACCGCCGGTCGCGTGAGGATCAGCCGGCTCACTTTTCTGTCGCGCAACGCGGCGACACCCATCGCGACGGCCAAGAAGGACTTCCCCGTGCCGGCCGGACCTACCGCAAAAACCAGATCATGCTTGCGGATCGCATCGACGTATGCCCGCTGGTTCTCCGACTGGGGCGAGATGCGCTTCCCGCGCGTCGTCGTCGCGACGACCTCGCGCAATTCCGACGGTGCCGCGACCGGCGCGTCCTTGGCGTCGCCGATGAGCCGCTCGAGAGCCGGCTTACGGAGCGACTGATCGCGTCCGGAGAGAGTCCGCATCGCGCCGACGAGGTCGCCGACACGCGCGACCGCGGGCGCCTCGCCGCTAATGCGCAGCTCCGCGCCTCGCGAAACGATCTTCACGCCGAACTCGCGCTCGATCCGATCGATATTCGCCTCGTTGTCGCCCGCGACGAACATCATCTCGTCGGGATCGGGGATGAGGATCGTGATCTGCGAGCCCGCGGCGGTCACGAGGCGCGCTCTTTCAAGAGCGACGCGACGACACCCGACACGACCTTGCCGTCGGCGCGGCCTTTCGTCTCGGCAATGACCCTTGGCATCACGATCTTCGTGTCCTGCGGGCCCTTGGCCCCGGTCTCGCCGATGACACGGGTCGCGATCTCGCGGATCTTCACTTCGTCGAGCTGCGCGGGTAGGTACGCGCTGATGAATGCCAGCTCCTGCTCCTCTTTCGTCACGAGATCGGGCCGTTCGCCTTTGCGAAATGCCTCCATCGAATCGCGGCGCATCTTGGCTTGCTTCGTGAGGACCTCGGTGACCGCCGCGTCATCGAGCTCACCGGGTTTGTTCTGCGCGAGCCACGACCGGCGCGCGGTCTCGTCCTTGCCCTCGGCCACGAGCTTGTCGACCGCCGCGCCGAGGCGCGCCTTTTCCTCCGTCTGTATCGCGGCGAGAAGAAAGCGCACGGTGTCACGACGGAGGGTCTCGCCGGAACGCATCGCGGCTACGAGATCGCTCTCGAGCCGCTGCTTCAATTGCGCGCTTATGCGCCTAGCTCCGCCTCAGCGCTTGCGGCGCTTCGCTTCCTTGCGCTTGCGACGCGCTGCAGGTCGCTCGTAAAACTCGCGGCGGCGGGCCTCCGCGAGGATCCCGGCCTGCTGGATCTTCTTATTGAATCGGCGAAGCGCCGCCTCAAAAGACTCGCCATCACCAATGATCACTTCCGACAACGGTTGCTGGTCACCCCGCCTTCTTTTCAAAAGGAAACCGGCCCCGCAGAGGCCGGACAGTCGAATAATAGATGGAGCGGCCTCACAGTAAAGATGCGCATGTTTACCGAACGCCCCAGCCGATCTGCGCTGCCCAGGCCTGGGCGGCGATGAAGATCAGGTCGCAGGCGGGGTCCTTCACGTCGGCGTAGACACCGCGGTCGATGCCCAGGGCCGCAAGGGCTCGCTTCAGGCTGGCGTAGGCGGCGGCTGACTCCGGATGAGCGCGCAGGTAATCGCGAAAGAGGAGCGCGTAGCGCTGGTTTGGCCGTCCTGCCATGCGGACGTGCACGTTCACCGGTCGACCGGAGCCGGCCTGAAAGAAGAGCTTGCGCCAGTCATCGTCCGGGCCGGTCGTGCCGGGAGGTCGATGGTCTTGCCCGATGTCCTGATCGACGAAGCCAGCGCGCGCCAGCGCCGGTGCGAGGCGCGCACGGTCCAGCCCGGCAACGGTCACCTGGATGTCGATCAGGTCCTTCGCCGGCAGCCCCGGCACCGCGGTCGAGCCGATGTGGTCGATCCGAAGCGCGAGCGGTCCAAGTGCGTCTCGCAGTGATCTGGAGATCGCGTCGAACTCGCTCGGCCAGCTCGCCTTCGGCTCGACGATGATGACCCGCCGATCGGGCTCGGCTAGCCCGGCGGCCACGTGAACTGCCTGCCGCCGAGGACGTGGAGGTGGAGATGCCACACCGATTGGCCGGCACTGTCGCCGTTGTTCACGACCAGCCGGAAGTTGTCGGCGTGTCCCGCGTTCTTCGCGACGGTCCGCGCAGCCTGGAGAAGCTTGCCCCCGAGCGCTTCGTCCTCCAGTTCGGATAGCTTCGCAACGTGAGTCCGCGGAATGACAAGGACGTGGAAGGGTGCGCGCGGCGTCAGGTCTTTGAACGCCACGACGTCCGCAGTTTCGTACACGATCGACGCTGGGATCGCCTTCGAGGCGATCTTGCAAAAGACGCACTCGGGCACGTCCGTACTCTAGCCGCGTGATCGACGCGACCCTGGTCCTCGTGTCGTACATCCTCGCCTCGATCTCGTTCCCGTACTGGATCG
>VBEU01000219.1 GCA_005883775.1 Chloroflexota bacterium
GAAGGGATGCCTTCTCCCGCTCGGCCTCGTCGTCGGTATTGCAGAGCACGAGCTCGTACCCGCGCTCGCGCGCCGCCTCCTCCGCGCCGCGGATGATCGGCGGAAAGAATGGGTTGGTGATGTCAGGGACGAGCATCCCGAGAGTGCGCGTCCGTCTTAGGCGCAGGCCGCGAGCGATCGCGGACGGCCGGTACTCGAGCCGCTCGACCGCGGCGAGCACCCGGCGGCGGGTCTCGGGGCTCAGGGGAAGGTCCGCGCGGTGGAGCGCCCGGGACACGGTCGATGGGTGAACTCCGGCGAGGCGAGCGACATCAGTGATCGTCCGGCGTGTCGTCTGGTCCCCCCACGGAAATCGTTTGCAGAGCCGTCGCCGAGGCTAGGACGCGGCGGTCGGCCCGTCAAACCGGCCACAATCGCGCGCGATGCCGACGCCCGCTCAGCCCCGCCCGCTGGAGCAGAACGGCCTCGAGCTCGTCGGGCATTCCGACCTGGGCGGCCGCGGCGACGGGATGCAGGTCATGCGGAATGGCGACGTGCTCTACGTCGGTCACATGGGCGACTTCGGCGTCGGAACGAGCGTGGTCGACATCGCCGATCCCGCGCGGCCGAAGGTCCTGCGGCAGATCTCGGTGCCGAAAGGAACGCACTCACACAAGGTGCAGCTCGCCGACGGGCTCCTGCTCGCCAACCACGAGCAGTACCCGTATCGCGTTGGAGTCCCCGAGAGCACGGGTCTGCTGGTGTACGACGTGACGATGCCCGCCGACCCGCGACAGATCGGATTCCTCCCGATCGACGGCCTGGGTGTGCACCGGATCTGGTTCGCCGGGGGCAGATTCGCGTACGCCTCGGCGCGGGAGAAGGGTTACCGGAACCGGATCCTGATCGTCGTCGACCTGGAGGATCCGACGAATCCGCGGCTTGCCTCGCGCTGGTGGTGGCCCGGACAACGCGAGGCTGACGCCGAGCCCGTGGCGGACAACAGCGATATCGGCGCGCATCACGTCATCGTGAAGGGCGACCGCGCGTATGGCGGCTACTTCGACGCGGGCGCAGTGGTCTATTCGGTGGGGGGCGACGGCGCGCTCGATCTCATCAGCTCGCTCTCGTGGGCCGAGCGATCGGGAGGTCACCCCCACACGCACACAGCGTTACCGCTTGGAGACAGAAAGCTGCTCGTCGTCACCGACGAGGCGATCGAGCCCGACTGCAAAGGCGCGCGCAAGGACATCCACCTCGTGGATATCTCGGACGAGACGCGGCCAAAAGAGATCTCGCGCTTCCCGGTCCCGGTCGGCGACTACTGCTCTCGCGGGTTGCGCTTCGGTCCGCACAACCTCCACGAGAACCGGCCCGGCACGTTCTCGAGCGACCGCATCGTCTTCGCGACGTACTTCAACGCGGGGCTCCGCGTGTATGACACCGGTGACCCGCTTCATCCGAAGGAGATCGCCTCCTACGTCCCCGAGGCGCCCGCCCGCCAGCAGGCGATCCAGCTGAATGACGTCCTGGTCGGCGCGGATGGACTCATTTTCGTGACCGACCGCGTGCGCGGAGGCCTGTACATCCTGCGCCGGGTCTGACGCACAATCTCCGGATGGCGCGGATCAGCTACGTCGACGTCGACAAGCTGGACGATGCTGAGCTCCGGGGTTACATGGAGCATGCGCGGCGGTTCGGAACACCCAGACCCGAGACGCAAGCCATCCGGTCGCACGTCCCGGCCGTGGCGCGGGCCTTCTCGCGCGCGTGGGACCGGATCTTCCGGAACGGCGTCCTCGAGCATTCGCTCAAAGAGCTCTGCCGCGTGTACGTATCGCGGACCATCGAGTGCAACTACTGAGGCTCGCAACGGTCTCTCCGGGGCGGAGAGCAAGGGCTCACCGAGGCCGATTACGAGGACCTGCTGAACTTCGAGCGCTCTGACCGTTTCACCGCGCGGCAAAAGGCGGCGCTCCTATATACGAGCATGCTGGTGTGGGATCCCGAGGGAGCCGGCGATCGGGTCTGGGCGATGCTCCGCGAGCATCTGGGCGACCCCGAGATCGTCGAGCTTGGATCGTTCATCGCGCTGACGTACGGCCAGCAGCGTTTGATCAAGACCTGGGGGGTCGGCCACGGCGAGCTGCCGGGTGATCCGGGGGCGGGCCTGGCGCCACCCGGATCGCAGCGCTAGTGCCGCGGCTCGGCTCGACGGCCGACGAGATCCGCGCGCTGGTGCCGGACGCGCTCGGGAGCTGGCGCTACATACGCGAGAACGTCATCGATCGGGGCGTCGCCGACCAGCGCATCAAGGAGCTCTGCTACCGGTACCTCGCCAACGATCCCGAAGTGACAGACCCTGCACGCTTCGACGACCCAGCGCGTGCCGCGCTCGAGTGGGCCGACGCGATCGCGTACGACTCGGATCGCGCGGACGACGAGCTCTGGGCGCGGCTCCATCGCTGCTTCAGCGAGGAGGAGCTTGTTGATCTCGGATGCGCCATCGGCTTCGAGCTCGGCCAGCAGCATTGGCGGCGCTCCGTGGGCCTCTCGCCCCGCGGCTAGGGAACCTTGTCCGCGATGCGCTCGTTCGCGCGGTGGTCCCACGGCACCGCGACGAGCGCGGGCTCGCCCAGGTCGAGGGCGCGACGCAAGGTGGGAAAGAGCTCCCGTACGGTCGGCACCGCGAAGCCGGCGATGCCGAACGCGCGCGCGAGCTCGACGAAGCCCGG
>VBEU01000087.1 GCA_005883775.1 Chloroflexota bacterium
CATGTGGATGACGTGGAAGTGCGCTGTGGTCGGGATCCCGTACGGGGGCGCGAAGGGCGGCGTCGTATGCGATCCCAAAGGCATGAGCGCGCAGCAGCTCGAGACGCTCACGCGCCGCTACACCACGGAGATCGAGCTCCTCATCGGTCCGGACCGCGACATCCCGGCGCCCGACGTGAACACGAACGCGCAAACGATGGCCTGGATCATGGACACGTACTCGATGCACCACGGGTACACGGCGCTTGCCGTGGTGACCGGAAAGCCGCTCTCCATCGGCGGGAGCGAGGGCCGGAACGAGGCGACGGCGCGCGGGGCCGTGTACACGATCATCGAGGCAGCGAAGCACCTGAGCATGGATCTGGAGGGCGCGCGCGTTGTGGTCCAGGGATTCGGCAACGCGGGCAGCTTCTCCGCCAAGCTCATGGCCGAGCTCGGCGCGGTGATCGTCGGCCTCTCCGATACAAGCGGCGCCATCGCCAATTCAAAGGGCCTTGATCCGAACCGCGTCGATGCCTACAAGAGGGAGACCGGCGCCGTCACCGGGTTCCCTGGTGCGGAGCGGATCTCGAACGCGCAGCTCCTCGAGCTCGACTGCGACATCCTCATTCCGGCGGCGATCGAAAACCAGATCGGTGAGCACAATGCGCCGCGGATCAAGGCGAAGGTCATCGCGGAGGCTGCGAACGGGCCGACAAGCCCCGAGGCCGACCGCGTTCTTTTCGACAAGGGCGTCTTCCTCATCCCCGACATCCTTTGCAACGCCGGCGGAGTCACCGTGAGCTACTTCGAGTGGGTGCAGGACCTCCAGAACCTCTTCTGGCGCGAAGCGACGATCAACGCGCGGCTCAAAGAGGTAATGGTGAAGTCGTTCAACGATGTCCTCGAGACATCGAAAAAGCACAAGGTCGACATGCGGACCGCGGCGTACATGGTCGCGGTCGGACGAGTCGCCGAAGCAACGTTGACGAGAGGGATCTATCCCTGAAGTAGGCGAGCGTGGTCGCTGAGGTCACGGTTCTGGTTCTGGCCCCGATTGGCGTGTGGCTTCTCTACGTCCTGGCCCGGAGGGTCTACCTGCGCGAACAGATCAAGCGGCACGGCGTTCTGACAGACGCGACGGTCGTCGATGTGTACGTGGTTCCCGAGAGGGGCGGTGCGCGGATGGTCGCCGTGTATGAGTACCTCGACCAAGCAGGAGGGTCGCACAAAGGCGAGAGTCCCGAGCTCATCGATGATGCCCATTCGGGCGCGATCCCTGGGAGTCGTTGCAAGATCCGGTTCGACACCGATCATCCCGAGCGGAGCGTATGGATCTCGGACGCCTCTTCCGCGCTGCCGCTCGCCTGAGCGAGCTAGCGAAAAGAGAGCGGCGCGACGAGCTGCGCTCCAGACATCGGCAGCGCGATGGTGCGGCCGCTCGCCAAATCGATGGTCATGGCGCTGAAGCCTCCGTCGAACGTAACGAACGCGAGAGCGCCGTCGGAGCTCACAAGGAGATCCTTCGCGATCGGCAGTCCTCGCGCGACGATCCGGCGATCGCCGCCGCCCTTTGGCCAGAGCTCGAGGCGGTCCGCAACGAGAACGACGATCTCGTCTGTGGTCGGCCGCCACCGTGCGAACGAGATCCGCTCGCCCGAGACTGCGCCGAACTCGAGGTGCTGCGTGTATGACGCGAGCGTCCAGACCCGGATCACGGTCGCGTTCAGCACGCCGAGCACGTCGTTGCCGCTCGCGACGATCGTGCGCGCCGGAATGCCGCCGTCCATCGGGACGCGCGCGCTGAGAGCGTCCTCGCCGACGACGGCCCAGGCGATGCCCATGCCGTCCGCGCCATAGACGCACGCGCCGACCAGACGCGAAACGCGGTCCCATCCCGCCGGCCAGTACTGGCTTCCGTCGGTGATGCGGGAGATCTCGTGGATCGACCGCGTCGGCGTGTCGACGACGCGAAGTGCCGAGAAGGGTCCCGGAGCCTCCGCGCTGCCGGAGCGGCCGCTCGACTCGACGACCACGAGGATCCCGGTCCGGTCGGAAGACCAGACCGCAGCGGCGCCGCGCTCGGTGTCGAGGACGGTCGCGAGTGTCGTGTCCTGATCGGGAGCGGTGACGTCGAAGACGCGCAGCTCCCGAGTGGCTCCCTCGGATGTCACCCAGTAAGCCACGCGCCTACCTGTTCCGGATACCGCCCCGATGAAGCCTTGCCCGCGTAGCTGGTCGATCGCGACGGGATCGGTCTCCCGGCGGAGCTCGGCCGGCAGGCTCGGTCCGGAAAGCGCAATGAATCCGCGCGAGTCCGAGAGCAGCGGGCCAGAGGGGGGTGGGGCGACGGTGGGGCTCGGCCGGTCGGACGGGGTCGGGCTCGGCGTTGATTCCCTGCGGAGCGCTGCGGTGCCTCCGACTAGGCCCGCCAGCAAGACGATGACGCCCGGACGGGGCGCCAGCAAACATCGCCAGACGGGCGGCTAGATCGGCGACCACCGCTGGACCGGATTCTCATCGCGGTCGACCTCGAGACAACCGGGTACGAGCCAGAGAACGAAGAGATCATCGAGATCGGCGCGATCCGTTTGACCGTTTCGCCTGATGGCTCCGTGAGGCTCGGCGAGGGTTTCCTCACGTTCGCCGACCCTGGCCGTCCGCTCACGCCGCCGATCGTGCGGCTGACCGGCATTCGCGACGAGGATCTGCGCAGCGCACCGTCTATTGCTGAGGCGGTTGCGCTCTTCGTCGCGTTTGCGTTCCAAGATGGCACGCCCACTTTCGTCGGTCACAACGTGGGCTTTGATGTGGCCTTCCTCGAGCGTGCCGGCATGCCTGCTGATTCCGAGACACTGGACACGGCCGAGCTGGCTTCGATGCTCCTCCCGTCCGCGTCGAGCTATGCGCTGCAACGCCTGGCCGCTGACGCGGCGATCGTTCCCGACGCCGCACACCGCGCGCTCGACGACGCGATCACGTCCGCGCTCGTCCTCGGCCACCTCGCGCGCATCGCCCGCGAGCTGCCCGCCGATGTCATGAGTGAGATCGCAGCCCTGAGCGAGCTGATTGGACCGAGCACGGCCGAGTTCTTCAAGGAGGCGGCGAATACGGCGGCGAGAAATGCCTGGACCGACAACAGCGGGCAGCGCGGGGGTTTTCCGAGCGAGCGGCCCCTGGCGGGCGGAACATCGCGATCCCACGAGGGGCCGAGCGAGGAAAAACCCCGCGATGCTCGCAACCCGGCGGCACTTTCGGTCGATGCCGTCTTCGCAGCTGACGGCCCACTCGCGAAGAAACTCGCAGGCTACGAGGATCGTCGGGAGCAGCGCGAGCTCGCGGCAGCGATCGAGCGCACATTTCAGGATGGCGGAGCACTCGTCGCCGAGGCGGGCACGGGCGTGGGCAAGTCGATCGCGTATCTCGTGCCGGCAATCGCGGCGGCGCAGATGGGTGAGCGCGTCATTGTGTCGACCCACACGCTGCCGCTTCAGGATCAGCTCGTCCGCAAGGACGCTCCTGCGGTCCAGGCGGCGCTCGGCACCAGTGTCGCGGTCGCCGTGCTCAAAGGCCGATCGAACTACCTGTGCCCGCGGCGCTGGCAAATTCTTCGTGGGTCGGTCGCGACACGCGAAGAAGCCCGACTGGTGTGCAAGACGCTCGTGTGGCGAACCGCGACCGAAAGCGGCGATCGCGCCGAGCTCAACCTCATGCGTGGCGAGGGCGAGCTCTGGTCGCGGATCTCTGCGAACGATGAGTCGTGCGACCAGCGTCGGTGCAAGCGCACGCCGGGCGTGAACTGCTATTTGCAACGCGCGCGCGAAGCCGCGGCTGACGCCGGCATCATCGTCGTGAACCACGCGCTCCTTTTGCAGGACGCGCGGATGCGCGGCGCGCTGCTGCCGCAGGCCGAGTACGTCGTGATCGATGAGGCACACCGGCTCGAAGATGTCGCGACCGGCGCGTTCGGGCTCGAGCTGTACGAGCCGCGGCTGCGCCGCGACCTGCAGCGCGTGGCCCACTTAGTCGCGGTGACCTCGGCCCTTCGCGATCCAGCCCGGGCGGAGCCCGCCGAACGCATTCGCGCCGACATCGAGCGCGCGCTGGAAAGGACGACGGAGGTGTTCGATGCCCTCGGCGCGCTGCTGTTGCCGATCTCCGGTCCAGCGGAAGAACGCATGCGCATCACCGCGGGTCTGCGCGCGAGCGACGACCGCTGGCTTCCGGTCGAGCTGGCCGGCGAACGCCTCGCGGACGCGATCGCGGGCATTGCGTTCTCCGCGGAACGGATCCAGAACCTCGGCGGCGACGAGGACGAGCTCGCCGAGCTGGAGGCCGCGATGGGCGAGCTCGCCGCCGCACGCGCAGCGATCACGCGCGGTCTGCACGATCCGCGTTTGAGCGACATTGTCTGGCTAGACCGTGATAACGACGGCGCGCTCGCGCTGCACGTCGCGCAGTCGCACCTCGGCGGCGTGATCCGGCAGACGATCGTGAACACGCATCGCGCGGTCGTTTTCACGTCGGCCACCCTCGCCGTCGCGAGCTCATTTGATTTCGCACTCGACCGACTCGGGATCGTTGACGTCGGCGAAGCCCTTGCCGTCGGCTCGCCATTCGATCATCAGCGTCAGGCGCTCCTCGTCCTGCCGACGGACGTCGCGCTACCCGGCGAGGAACCCTTCGTCGAAGAAACGGCGCGGCTCATCGAGGACGTCGCGCGGACTCTTGACGGACGAACGCTTGTCCTCTTCACCTCGCACGCGAGCCTGCGGGACGTGTCGGCGCGTCTTGGTGCACTCGAGAGCGAGGGCCTCGCGGTGCTGACTCAGGGCGTCGACGGCTCGCGTCGCGCGCTGCTCGAGCGGTTCGCGCAGGGTCGCGCGGTGCTCCTCGGCACGCAATCATTCTGGGAAGGCGTCGATCTGCCTGGCGACGTCCTCCGTTGCGTCGTGATCGCCCGGCTGCCCTTCAGCGTGCCCGACGATCCGCTCGTGCAAGGAAGGGCCGAGCGCTACGACGACCCCTTCCTGCAATTTCAGCTGCCGCAGGCCGCGCTTCGGCTTCGCCAGGGCTTCGGCCGGCTCATCCGCACCAAGACCGACTACGGCGCGGTCGTACTCCTCGACCGCCGCATCGTCACCAGGGATTACGGGGACGTCCTGCTCGGCTCGCTCCCCGACGCGCGGACGGAGCACCTGCCACTCGGCGGCATAGCCGGCCGCGTGGCAGCGTGGTGTGATCGTGGATGACCGCTGGAGCTCAATGATGCTGTAGCCGAGACACTTGGCGCGGATGCCGTCAAACCCCGCGTCCCCGCAGCCCGCTGGCGGCTTTTGCGCGACCGCGTGCGCCGCCGCGGGCACCCGGATTTCCGCTCGGTATCACTCGAACGGGGGAGTACGGGAGGGGGACTGGTGAGGCCCATCCCCTCACCTATTCTTTGCCTCAGGTCGGCTGGCGCTCAGCCAGCCAAACATGGAAGAAAGGAGGGACTTAAAAGTGCTCGCATTCTTCCGTGACGACGAAGGCCAGGGTCTCGTGGAGTACGCACTCATCATCGCTGTTATCGCTATCGCGGTCATCGTCGCCATGATCTTCCTGCGCGGTCAGCTCCAGAACATCTTCAGCAACATCGGCAACAACCTCACCTAATACGGCCCTCTGCTGGAAATGGCGATCGGCCCGGCGAAAGCCGGGCCGATCTGTTTGTTACGAAGGACTAGATCGTCGGATCATCGCGCATGATCCGAAGTACTAATTGAGCGGACATGCAAATGCGCCGACGAAATCGTTTCTTCTCTTAGACGTCGAGTCTCTCGGCTCGATGCAGTGGAGGAAACGATGCTCGTTCGAACGGCGCTCATGTTCGCAAGTCTCACGCTCGCATTCTCGGCGCTGGGAGGTGATGCCGCGCTCGCTGCCCGGCCCGACAAGTCCTCATCGTCATCGATCAATCTCGTGCTGCTGAATGCGGTCTCGACCTCCGCAGTAAGTGGGCCGCGCTACGGGGATTTCGTGACGTTCAGCGTGTCGACGGACGCCACCTCGTACCCATATGTGAACCTTACGTGCTTCCAGGACGGCGTCCTCGTAGCCGAAGGATGGGCGGGCTTCTTCGACGGAGCTTTGGGCGATCGAACCTTCGGTCTCTACTCGCCGCAGTGGACCGCCGGTGAAGCCGACTGCACCGCTTGGCTCGACATGTACTCGCACGGCAAGTGGAAGCCCCTCGCATCGACGAGCTTCCACGTCGACCCATAGCCGTTCACGCAGCCTGATCCGCGAGAGGCCCCGGCGCGACCGCCGGGGCCTCTTCATCGCTCAAATCTTCGTGAGTGCGTTCAGGATCCGGTGTCGTTGTTGAGTGGGTTGACGGTCATCGTTTCGCAATGGCTGGGCGAGCCCGAGCCGACGCTATTCGTGCTCGTGAAGGTGGCCCGCCACGAGATCGTCGTGGCCGTCGTGTAGTACGTCGCGTTGCTGGTGACCGCCTGGCCGTTGGAGTCGACGGTGATCGGACCGAAGGTCTGCACGGCGTTGCCGGAGCAGTTCGCGCTCTCGTACAGCGAGAACGTCACGGTGCCGGCCACGGTCGCGCCGCCGGATGCGGTGACCGTCGCCGTGTCCTGGGGCAGCCACTTTTGGGCCGTCGTGATGCTGGCGACGGAGGTCACGTTGAAGCATTCCGCCGCCGGATTGCCGGTCTCCGCGGTCTGTCCCGGGTAGTTGGGGTCGTTACTCGCGGCATCGAAGTGCGCTCGGAAGCAGTACTTGCCGAGCACGGTCAGCATGCTCTGAGCATCGGCCGACGTTGCCGTCGCCGTCCCGGGGACGGATTCGGACGTTGTGACCGGGGAACCGACCTGCGTGCCATTGGCGTCGGTGCACGTGCCTGTGTTCGGAGGCGTGAGCTGTGCCGGCGAGCACAGGTAGAAGGTCACCGTTCCGGTCGGTGTCGGTGCGCTTCCGCCGCCGGCGCTCGTACTACCAACGATGTACGCGGTGTCCGTGATCGGCGCCGTCGAACCGAGGATTCGGTCAGCGGTCGAAGAGGGGGTCGTGGTCAGCGACACCGAGCATTCGCCGAGCCTGCCGCGCGCGAAATCGAACAGCGTCGCGGTCAGGGACTGGGAGGAACGGGTGTCGGCGATGAACACGTTGAAGCACTTGCCGCCGAGGTTCTTCGCCGTCAGGTCGACACCTCCCTCGAAGAACTCTGAAGTGCGAAGCGTGTTGCCCGGGCCATCCTGCTTGTTCGAGGTCGGCCAGGGAGTCGTGATCGAGCCGGTGATGGGCAGGGGTCCCGAGTTGGTGGTCGCGCAGACCGCGTCGTTTCCAGTCGTCGTCTTGCAGTCGACGCCATGTGCGGCGGGGTTCGTGTTGAGCGAGCCGCTTGCCCCTCCGTCCCACCGGTATACGTCGATGGTGCTGACGCCGCCGCCGTTCGTGAACGAGGACACCACCAGGAGATCGCCGTCTGCGTGATTCCCGGTGAAAGCGACGCTGGGGCCGGCCGACACGCAGCCGGCGTTGTCCTGAAGGAACCAGAAGGCGACGTTTCCGTCGCCGGTGTTGGCATTTCGCTCCAAGGCGAAGTACAGGATCTGGTGATTGTTCGCGGGGTTGGTGTATGCGAGTGCGTAGGCGTTCATGATGTCGATCTTGCTGTTGACGTTGTTGTCGAAGTTGCACTGCCATCCAGGCGTGATGTTCAGCGTGTCCTTGCTTCCGGTCGAGAACGTCGTCTGGTCGGCCGTGTTGAACGAACCGTCCGAATTCGTCGCAAAGTCACGATCGAAGCCGGAGTTCGTAAAGCCGGCGGTGAGTGATCCCGAGACCGGATTCCCCGACGAATCGAAGAAGCTGTCCCAGTCGAGCGCCTGCGTCGTGCCGCCGACGCTGGTGGTGGTGCTGGCGCGGACGTCGCCGTCGAGCTGGAACTGCAGGTCGTGGACGGCGTACGCGATGACCGGCACCAGCAGCGCGAACACCAAAGCTGAAATAACGAGCAGCGCGACGCGGAGCCGCCGGCGACCTCCCGGCTTTCGGATCGAGGATGTCATGGAACTCCCCCCTATTTCGTCGATGCGTCGGTTCCTTGCCAGGGCCGTCGGGGCGGGGAGCGGCAGCGTCGAGCCCACCCTCCTTAGGGGCACGTTCTCGCTCTCATGGACGTCCCACCCGATCCGTACCGGCCGGCCGATAGAGCCAGTCGCCGACCGCGGCGTAAAGGGCCGAAAAACCGGACCGATCCTCCGCTCGCGGGTATGGGTTCTAAGTAAGGGGCGCATGTAAACGCGAGGGAAAATCCCGCACCTGGCGGGTGTTTGCGCCGCAATTGCGCCGTCGCTAGATTGCACTCGTCACGCGCGCAGGTGGGGGCAACACAGGCGGTGGGCCAAAGGCAGCACGCCATCCTCGTATGGGATGAATCGGGGGACGTCTTCGACGCGGTCCGGCGCGCGGCGGTCGGCGTGTCGCTTTGGCGTGTTTCGGGGCGCCCGAGGAGCACCGAGCTAGCCGAGGTCGACCTCGCCATCGCGGCGCTCTACCGCAGGTCCGACTGGAAGACGATCGGGTCGCTCATCAGCCGAACGCACACCGTGATCGTGAGCGCGACGGGGGAGCCAGATGATTCGGCCTACGCGCTTACCGCAGGCGCCTTCGGATATCTCGATCTCGGCCTTTCATCGCGTGCGCTGAGGCGCGCTCTCGTCGGCGCGCTGCGCGGGCAGCCCGCATATTCGCGCACGGTCCTTGGCGACAGGCTCCGTGCAGAGCTCGGGACGTCCGCTGCTCGTGCGACCCGGGCGCTAGAGCTGACGCCCCGTCAACGCGAGGTGGTGGCGCTGATCGCGACCGGTGCCTCCGACAAAGAGATCGGAGCGGCACTTGGAATCGCGACCGCGACCACCCAAAAGCACGTCGCACGCCTCTTGAAGCGCCTCGATGTCCCGAATCGCGCGGCGGCAGTCGCGGTGACGCTCGTCTAGCGGCTAGACCGCCGGCCGAAGACGCCGCATCGAGGGGCGGCCGAGAACGCCGTCGCAGGCCCGAAGAAGCTCGTCCCATAGCTCCCCGGAGACCTCTCTCCGAGCGACCATGTGCTGCCCCGGTTCGACGATCTCGTCTCCGCTGGCGAGGAAGTCGGCCTTCGCCGGGTCGTGGAGATCGAGGTACCAGCCCGCGCGCGAGAGCCGGGTCCCTTCAGCCACGAGCGGCATCGCGGCGAGGTCGGCGTCGGAGAACGAAAGGAGCACCCGGTGCTCGGCCCGGACGTCCTTTGCCGTTCGCCGGTCGACCCCCGCCTGGGGACCGACGCTGTCGTCGGACATAAGCACTTCCCACCGGCGAGAGGTGCCGCGCGGTACTCGAACTTCGTCGTACTTGGCCATTTGCCCCGTAGTACTCCGCATGAGACATGCCGGGCGTGAAAGAGACTTAAGAAAGCGAGTCCGATCGACAGAAAAGCTTGAGGACGGCCGACCGCGATGGCTGCGGGTGGCGCGGCGCAGTCTGCGGGTGGCAGGGGCGAGCGGGTTGTGCACGAGCCGCGGGTGCCCCGGAGACCCACCCGCGGAGTGAGCGAAAGCGAACGACGCGAAAGGTGGGGAGGGTGCGGCGAGGGCACGGCCCAAGGGGTAGGGGCCCCTGACGGCGAAGCCGCCCTGACAGGCCCCGCAGGCTGGTGACGCATCCGCAGCCAGCTAGAATTGATGGAGATCGAGCACGAAGCTCGGTACTTCGCACGCCTGCCGGTCCCCCTCGGTGATGTTGCAGGCGGAGGAACAAGGGAGACACATACATGGCCGTCGTCACGATGAAGCAGCTCCTCGAGTCCGGAGTCCACTTCGGACATCAGGCCCGCCGCTGGAACCCGAAGATGAAGCGCTTCATCTTCATGGAGCGGAACGGGATCCACATCATCGACCTTCAGCAGACGCTGTCGCGCGTCGAGGAGGCTTACATCTTCATGCGGGACCTGGCCGCCGACGGCGGGCAGATCCTCTTTGTCGGCACAAAGAAGCAGGCGCAGGAGTCGATCTCCGAGGAAGCGAAGCGCGCCGGAATGCACTTCGTCAATCAGCGGTGGCTCGGCGGATTCCTCACGAACTTCGTCACGATCCAAAAGCGGATCCAGCGCCTCAACGACTTGATGGAGCGCAAGGAGCGCGGGGACTTCGCGACGATGCCCAAGAAAGATGCACAGCGACTCGACGATGAGCTCACGCATCTCGATCGCTATTTCTCCGGCGTGCGCGAGCTGCGCCGTCCGCCCACGGCGATCTTCGTCGTCGATCCGCACCGCGAGCACATCGCGGTCGAGGAGGCGCGACGGCTCGAGATCCCGATCATCGCGATGGTCGACACGAACTGCGACCCCGACCTCATCGACGTGATCATCCCGGCGAACGATGACGCGATCCGCGCGGTCAAGCTGATCTGCCAGAAGATGGCCGACGCGATCCTCGAGGGGCGCCAGCAGTTCGATGCCGCGCGCAAGGAAGCGACGCCCGAGGACATGGGCTACGCGCCGTCGACGACCGCCGAGCAATACGAAGGTGGCCTCGGTGTGCCGCGCGCGAAGCGCACCCCTCGCGTGTACGAGCCGGAAGAGGATGAGGAGTACCCGATCGGCGGCCAGCGCTACGAAGAGCCGGCTGAAGAGGCCGAGGCCGCGGTGGAGAAGAAAGAGGACGAGTGATGGCGAATTCAAAGGACGACGTCAAGCGCCTCCGCGAGGAGACCGGCGCCGGCGTGATGGACTGCAAGAGAGCGCTGGACGAGGCGAAGGGCGACTTCTCCAAGGCGAAGACCTTGATCAAGGAGCGCGGGCTTGCCAAGGCCAAGGAGAAGGCCGACCGCGAGGCCAAGGAGGGCGTCGTCGAGGCGTACGTGCACGCCGGTGGCCGTATCGGCGCGATGGTCGAGCTCTCGAGCGAGACCGACTTCGTCGCCCGCAACCCGGACTTCCGGGAGCTTGCGAAGGAGATCGCGATGCAGGTCGCGGCGATGGACCCGAAGGACCTGGACGAGCTTCTCGAGCAGGCCTACATCCGCGATGCTTCGAAGACGATCGGCGAGCTTGTCACGGGTGTGGCGGCCACGACCGGCGAGAACGTCCGCGTCAAACGGTTCAAGCGCTTCGAGCTTGGTCAGTCAAACGGCGAACCGACCTAGACTGCCGCCGATGGCCGTCCAGACGAAGGCCAAGTACGGGCGGGTGGTGCTGAAGCTCTCGGGCGAGGCGCTGCTCGGCGAGCAGAAATTCGGTATTTCTCCCGAATACACGCGCTACCTCGCCGAGGAGATCCGGAAGGTCCGCGACCTCGGCGTTCAGGTTGCCGTGGTCATCGGCGGCGGCAACATCATCCGCGGCGCGACGATCGCCGAGCACGGGATCGAAGAGGCGACCGGCCATTACATGGGCATGCTCGCGATGGTCATCAACGCGCTCGCGCTGCAGTCGCAGCTCGAGTCGGTCGGCGTGCCGGTGCGCGTGCAGTCGGCCATCACCATCGCCGAGGTCGCCGAGCCGTACATCCGCCGCCGCGCGATCCACCAGCTCGAGAAAGGCTCGGTGGTGATCTTTGCAGCGGGTACCGGCAACCCGTTCTTCACGAGCGACACGGCAGCGGCCCTGCGCGCGGCGGAGATCAACGCGGACGCCATCCTCATGGGCAAGAACAGGGTCGACGGCGTCTACGACGCGGATCCGCAGGTCGTGCGTGGTGCGAAGAAATATGAGGAGCTCACGTACCGTGACCTTCTCGAAAAGCGGCTCGGTGTCATGGACGCGACCGCGGCAGCGCTCGCCGAAGAGCGCGGGATCCCGATCATCGTGTTCGACATCTCGCAGTCCGATGCCATGGTGCGCGCGGCCAAAGGCGAGCACATCGGCACGCTCGTGCACAGCGAATAATGGCGCTCGAGGAGATCCTCCCTCAGGTCGAGGCGAGGATGAAGAAGGCGATCGATGCCTTGAAACACGAGCTCGCGAGCGTGCGCACCGGTCGCGCCGCCCCGAGCCTCGTGGAGGAGCTCGAGGTCGATGCGTACGGCGCGGCCACGCCACTCGTGTCGCTGGCGGCGATCAGCGCGCCCGAGCCGCGACAGATCGTGATCCAGCCCTGGGATCGGAACCTCATCAAGGCGATCGAGAAGGCGATCCTCGCTTCGGACCTCGGGCTCACGCCGGGGAACGACGGCGCCGTGATCCGCCTCAATATCCCGGCGCTCAATGAAGAGCGGCGGAAGGACCTCGTCAAGCAGCTGCACAAGAAGGTCGAGGAAGGCCGCGTCGAGATCCGCACGCTGCGGCGCCACGCGCACGACGAGCTCAAGTCCAAGGAGAAGAGCTCCGGCGTGACGACCGATGAGGTGAAGCGCATCGAGGCACAGCTCCAGAAGCTCACCGACCGGTACATCCTCACCGCCGACGAGATCGGCCAGGCGAAGGAGAAGGAGATCCTCTCCGTTTGACCGCCGCCGTCCCTAGGCATCTCGCGATCGTGATGGACGGCAATCGGCGCTGGGCGAAGCAGCGGCATCTTCCAGCGATCGCCGGTCATCGCGCGGGCGTCGAAACCATCCGTAAGACGGTGCGTGCCGCCCGCGAGCGCGGCGTCGAGTACCTCACTCTGTACAGCTTCTCAACCGAGAACTGGACCCGCGATCCCGACGAAGTCACCGGGCTCATGACCTTGCTGGAGGAGACGATCCGGCGCGAGACGAAGAGCCTCGTCGAGGATGACGTCAAGCTCCGTGTGATCGGACGCCTCGGTGAGCTTTCGGACCGTCTGCAAAAGGCGATCGCCGGCGCGGTCCAGGCCACGTCCGGTGGCACGCGCGGTGTGATGACGCTCGCCTTCAACTACGGCGGTCGTGCGGAGATCGTCGATGCGGTAAAGCGGCTGGTCGCTGACGGCGTGGCGCCCGGTGAGGTCGACGAAGGCGCGATCGCGAAGCGCCTTTATGCGCCCGACCATCCGGACCCGGATCTGTTGATCAGGACCGGCGGAGAGCTGCGGGTCTCGAACTTCCTTCTCTGGGAGGTCGCGTACTCGGAGATGTGGGCGACGCAGGTCCTGTGGCCGGACTTTTCCGTTGGCGACCTCGATGCCGCGCTCGCGTCTTACGCCGAGCGCGAGCGGCGTTTCGGAAGGTAGTGCGCGACCTTCCGCGTCGCACCCTCACCGCGCTCGTCTATGGGGCGATCTTCCTGGCGTCAGGTCTTGTTGCCGGGCCCTGGCTTACGGTGGTGCTTGCGATCTTATTTGTCCTGGGTCTGTACGGGCGGCCTGTTCGCGCTGCTCTATCTCACAACATACCTCCAGGGACACGGCGAATTCATCGCACCCGGTGCCCAGGTGTGGCCGTGGCTCAGGATCAACATCTACCCATGGATTTTCATGGCTCTCGTTCCGACGTGGGCTTCGGATATCGCCGCTTACGTGGTCGGTTCCCTTATTGGTCGGCGGAAGCTCGCGCCGCGAATCAGTCCGGGAAAGACCTGGGAAGGAACTCTGGCGGGCTTCGTCGCCGCAGCGATCGCCGTCTGGTTCGTTGGAACGCAAGTGTTCAGCCCCGCCCTTCAAGCGGAACTCCTCGTGCCCCTTGCCTTCGTGATCGGACCCGCTGGTCTCTGCGGTGACCTACTTGAATCTGCCTTGAAGCGCGCCGCCGGTGTGAAGGACTCAGGCACGTTCTTTCCGGGTCATGGCGGCGTATTGGACCGTATCGACAGCCTCTTGCTCATCGCACCCGTTGTAGCACTCGCCCTCAACGCCTATCGCTCTGGGATGATGGAGCTGTGACGGTACGCGCGAATCGGAACGCGGACGAACTCCAGGAACTGGCGATGGAGTTCCCGACGGCGCGCACGGCGCTCGGACCGGATGCCCTCGTCGCGCTGGCGACCGAGCCGGACGCCGACGTGGTTCTCGTGGCGACGCCCGGCGTCGCGGCGCTCCGCGCCACTGTTGCGGCACTCGAGGACGGGAAGCGCGTTGCCCTCGCAAACAAAGAGGTCCTCGTCGCCGCCGGACACCTCATCCGGCGCCTGTCAGGGGGGGCGGGGGACCGCCTTCGGCCGGTCGATAGCGAGCACAACGGACTCTGGCAATGCCTCATAGGTGAAGATCTCTCGGCGGTCCGACGCGTCGCGCTGACAGCTTCGGGTGGCGCGTTCCGCGAGGTCCCCCTCGAAGCGCTTCCCGGCGTTACGCCGCAGCACGCGCTTCGCCATCCGACCTGGAAGATGGGGCCGAAGGTCACGATCGATTCGGCCACGCTCGTCAACAAGGGCTACGAGGTCGTCGAGGCACGGTGGCTGTACGGCCTCGAGTACGAGCAGATCGACGTCGTCTACCACCCTGAGAGCATCGTCCACGCAATGGTCGAGTACGTTGATGGGAGCGTGAAGGCGCAGCTCGCCGAACCCGACATGCGTCTACCGATCCAGTACGCGCTGCTGTGGGATCGGGCACCGTCGCCCGCGCCGCGGTTCGACTGGAGCGCCCACCGCACGCTCCACTTCGGCGAGATCGACCTGCGTCGGTACGCCTGCTTCGCGGTGGTACTCGACACGGCGCGGTCGGGCGATCTCGGGGCGATGGTCGGCCTGTCGGCTGCCGACGAGCTCGCCGTCGATCGGTTCCTCCACGGAGACATCGCCTTCACTGACATCGCGCCGCTCCTACAGCGCGGCGCAGAGCTCGGCGCCCGCGCGAAACGATCGCGCGAGCCGGACCTCGACGAGATCGTCGCGATCGACGCAGCGGTACGCGCGTCGCTCAGCACGCCGGCGGCGGTCGCCTGATGGGCGGGATCATCGAGTTCTTCACCCAAAACCCGCTGGCCATACCGCTCTTCCTCATCATGTTCACGGCGATCATCGCGGTGCACGAGTTCGGTCACTACATCACCGCGCGGCTGCTCGGGATGCGCGTGCTCGAGTTCGCCTTCGGCTTCCCGCCGCGCATCGCAGCGATCCGCCGCGGCGGGATCGACTACAGCATCAACGCGATCCCGTTCGGCGGCTTCGTGCGGATCCTCGGACAGGACGATTTCTCGATCGAGCAGCACGGCGCCGGGGATCCGGGATCCTTCACGTCCAAACCATGGTGGGCACAGGCCATCGTCCTCGCCGCGGGCGTCGCGATGAACTTCGTGCTGGCGGTCGTCGTTTTGACCGGGGCGTTCGCGATCGGCACTGAGGCGCCGGCGGGAACCGTGAAGGTGGAAGAGGTCGCGGCCGGCTCGCCGGCGGAGGCGGCCGGGATCCAACCGGGGGACCTCATCCGGTCGATCGACGGCAAGGAGATCACCAGGACAAGCGATCTGCAGACGTACGTCTACGGTCACGCGGGCAAAGAGGTGAGCATCGTGATCGAACGCGGCGGGAGCACCGTCGGCCCGCTGATCCTCGTCCCCCGGCCCACGCCTCCTGAGAACGAGGGTCCGCTCGGGGTCAAGCTGACCGAGGCGACGACGCCGCCCACCGCGCTCCCCTTGCCACAGGCGTTCGCCCAAGCCGTCCGGCTCACCGGTGATGTGGTCGTCCAGATCGCCGACCTCCCCGCGCAGCTCCTGAATAGACCCGCGGGTCAGCCCGGGCCGCCGCCGGTCGGCGGGCCCATCCAGATCTTCCTCGTGACGGCGGCGGTGTCGCAGCTCGGTCCCGCCGCGTTCCTGAAGCTCATCGGAGTTATCTCGGTGAACCTGGGCGTCCTGAACATCATCCCGTTCCCGGGACTCGACGGGGGACGGCTCTTCTTCGTTCTGCTGTCCGCCGTCCTGCGCCGCCGGCTCTCGCCGCAGGTCGAGGCCGCCATCCACGCGGTCGGATTCGTCCTGCTGCTCGGTCTGCTCGTCGTCGTGAGCGTCGCCGATATCCGCCGCGCCGCCGGAGGCTAGCTCCCGAGGCGCTGGGCGAACATCCAGCGGTGCCCCTCGAGATCCTCCACGCGGTACTGGCGCTGGCGCTCGTTCGTCTCCGGCTCGCTCAGGATCTTCGCCCCTCCGCGTTTCGCACGGCCGAAATGCGTGTCGACGTCGTCGATGTAGACGACGACGCCGTCGACGACGTACGACGTCTCGAGCCACTGACGGGCCAGGGCGCAGGCCTGGGCGTGCCGCCGCGGTCCCTGATAGGCGTCGCTCGGATGACCCACGATGACGGTCGCTCCATCCAGGTCCAGGACGACATCGGTCACCGTACCCACGCTGTCATGAAAACGCTCGGCCTCGCGGAAGCCGAAGACCTTGTTGATCCAGTCGGCGGCGCGGCTCGCGTCTTCGTACGCGAGCATCGGGATCACGCGCTGGTCAGTCATGTTCGGCCTCCTCTTGTCCCTAAACAAATGATGCACTCGCGCGCGCCGGAGAAGGGGTCATCATGCCCGAATGACCGAAGCCGTCGTCGACGTCCGCGAGCTTCGCAAGACGTTCCGCGTCACGGAGCGCGAGGAAGGCCTCGCTGCGACGCTCCGGTCGTTCGTGAAGCGCCGGCGCAAAGATGTGAACGCAGTGGCCGGGATCACGTTCCGCATCGATCCCGGAGAGATCGTCGGTTTCCTCGGGCCGAACGGCGCGGGGAAGACCACGACGCTCAAGATGCTCTCCGGTCTGCTGTATCCGAGCGCGGGCGACGCGAAGGTGCTGGGCTATGTTCCCTGGCGCCGCGAGAACGCCTACCTGGGGCTGATGACGCTGCTCATGGGGAACCGGACGCAGCTCGTCTGGGACATCCCGGCCGCCGACAGCTTCCGCGTGTTGCAGGAGATCTACCGGATCCCGGAGGACCGGTTCCGCGCGGCCGTCAACGAGCTCACCGAGCTTCTCGAGCTGCAGGAGCTCGTCCATAAGCCGGTGCGCAACCTCTCCCTCGGCGAGCGCATGAAGGTCGAGTTCGCCGCCGGTCTCATCCACTCGCCGAGTGTGGCTTTCTTGGACGAGCCGACCATCGGACTCGACATCTCCATGCAGGTGCGCATCCGCCGCTTCGTCGCCGAATACAACCGGCGGACCGGGGCGACGATCCTCCTGACGAGCCACTACATGGACGACGTCGTCGCGCTCTGCAAGCGTGTGATCGTGATCCACCGCGGACGTCTGCTCTATGACGGCCCCCTCGCCGATCTCGCGGAACGCATGGCGCCGTACAAGATCATCACGGCGACGCTGCACGACGGCGCCGCGCCATCGACCGATCTGGACTCATACGGCACCGTCGTCTCGCGCGACGAGGGCCGTGTAATGCTTCGAGTCGACCGGCAGGTGGCGCCCGAGCGCACGGCTCGGCTGGTGAATGATCTCGGGGACCGGCTGGCGGACATCTCGGTCGAAGATCCACCCATCGAAGAGATCATCGACCGGGTCTTCACCTCGGAGCAGGCGACGGTGAGCGCGTGATCCGCACCTACCGCGCTCTTCTGGTCGCCCAGCTCCAGGCCGCGTCGCAATACCGCGTGCAGGTGCTCCTCTGGATGCTGTTCTCGGTGATCCGACCGGTGATCTTCCTCGCGGCGTGGGTCGCTGTCGCAAACGCGCAGGGCGGACAGATCGGCACCTACGACGTCCGCGACTTTGCCGCCTATTACATCTGCCTGTCGCTCGTGAGCTGTCTCACAGCGAGCTGGAACGCGTACGAGTTCGAGTACGAGGTGCGCTTCGGCCGATTGTCGCCGAAGCTGCTCCGGCCGCTCCACCCGATCCATTACGCCGTCGTCGAGAACCTCGTGGCGAAGCTCACGCAGATCGTCCCCTTGTCGATCGTGTTGGTGTTCATTTCCATCACGTTCGATGCGCGTTTTCGGACCACGCCGGCGCACGTGCTGCTCTTCGTGCCAAGCGTGATGCTCGCCGCAGCGCTTAGCTTTCTCTCGGGCTGGGTCCTGGCGACCACGGCGTTCTGGACCACGCGAGTGCACTCCGTCTCGACCTTCTGGGATCGCGCCGCGTTCATCTTCGCGGGCCAGATCGCGCCACTCGCGCTTCTTCCGGGGCCGCTGCAGGCGATCTCGCTCGCCCTGCCGTTCGGCTACGTCCTCGGTGTCCCGGCCGAGATCCTGCGCGGCGGCGTGAGTCCGTCGACCGCGCTCCTGCTCATGGCCGGCCAGGCGATCTGGCTGGCAATATTCTTCGTCGCGTTCCAACGCGTGTGGCGCGCCGGGGTGCGTCAGTACAGCGGGGTCGGCGCCTGATGACACGCTACCTACGACTGCTTCGTCTCTTTTTCCGAGCTGAGCTCCAATACGAGCTCGAGTACCGCCTCAACTTCGTGCTCGAGATCGTTGAAACGGCCGTGGTCACCGCGACGAGCGTGGGGGCCGTCCTCATCCTCTTCAGCTACACGACCGTCCTGAACGGTTGGGACCTCGGGGCGATGCTCGTCTTGCTCGGGTGCTTCTATCTGGTGCAGGGATTCGGTGAGTTCGCGCTTCAACCGAGCTTCGAGAAGTTCCTGGAGAACGTCCGGCTCGGCACGCTCGATTTCGCGCTGCTCAAACCGGCATCGCCTCAGTTCCAGGTGACGCTCCGCTATTTCCGGGTGGCGCAGCTCGCTCAGATGGCGCTCGGCGCCGTCGTGGTCGCGGTGGGCCTCTCGCGGATTCCGGCCATAGGCCTCGCCGAGGCGATCGGGTTCCCGATCGCGCTGATATGCGGCTTCGTGCTCATCTATGCGCTGCTCGTGGCGCTTTCGACGTTCGCGTTCTGGTTCGTGCGCGTCGACAATCTCATGGCGCTTTACTGGTCATTCATGGACGCGGGCAGATTTCCGGTTGACGTGTATCCCGGCTGGCTTCGCGTCACGCTGTCGAGCGCCGTTCCGATCGGCGTCGCCGTGACCGTCCCCGCGCAGGTGATCGCCGGTCGACTGGACCCGCTCGGTCTCGGATTCCTCATCCTTGGGACCATCGCGGCGTTCATCCTCGCGTCTCGGTTCTGGCGCATCGGCCTGCGGTCGTATACAGGTGCGAGCGCGTGAGTGACCCCAAACCGCCAGCGCAAGGTGCGGACGTCGGCAAGTTCTTGCGCGAGCCTCCGCCCCAGAGCGACTCTTCGGCTCGCACGCGCGAGGCCGACGCGCGGACCGACGAAGGTCGCATTCCAGCGCGCACGAGTTTCGTGACTCTGGCCGTGCGCGATATGCCGGCGATGACGCGTTTCTACCGGCAGTTCGACTGGCCGGAGTCGAAGTTCAGCGACGAAAGCTTCGTGGCGTTTCAGACCGGTGGCGCGGTCCTCGGGCTCTTTCCCGCGACGAACTACGAAAAGGAGTTCGGCGCCCCACCTGCGCCGGGCGCTTTCAAGGGATTCGTTCTCTCGATCAATCTCGAAGACGCCGCCCGCGTGGATGCGGCGTACCAGACGATGAAACGGTTCGACGACATCCGCGTCCTCGGCGAACCGAAGGACCTCTCCTTCGGCGGTCGCGGATTCGACTTCCTGGATCCGGAGGGAAACGCCTGGGAAGTCATCTGGGCCGAAGGGACCTCCTTCGACGAACGCGGCGGCCTCATCTTTCCCTAGGGGCTCGTACTTGCGCCACCGGTCGGGAACGGTCGGAATGCGCCAGCGCGGATCCGGCCGCCACGTTTTCCATTCGTCGAGCGATCCCATCTCGCGGACGGCCTTGATCGCCCGCTCGCCATCGCCGCGGATCTCGGCGGCGCGTGCCGCGTCGAGGCGACCCTGCTCGACGACCCACGCAAGTTCGTCCTCGTCCTTCCACTGCCAGTCGTGGCCGTCGGGTCCGGCGACGAGATCGAGGTAGAGGTCCCGCGAATCGAACCCGATCGGGGTGCGACGCCACGGGTCCTTGAGGTTGATGTATCGCCACGCCAGATCCCATGTCTGGGCCTCGAACGCGAGCCAGGAGCGAGTAAGGATCTCCTGAGCGGTACAACCGGACGACGTTGGTGCGTTTCCACGTTATGTCGGCGTGACCGCCGTCCCACCGCACGATGAAGCGATCCCCCGGACCGCCTCGTTCGCCGGTACGTCATTTGCCCACCGTGCCGGCCGGGATGTACAAGACGGTCTCGTCTTCGTCGTCGTTCACGACCGTCCAGGGCCAGACGGTCTGGGCGATCCGCTCTTTCCGGTCGACCGAGCGCCACACGACGCTATCGCGGAGCAAACCGGTGCATTTACGTTCCTACACTCGCATCATGAGTGTCCCAACCAATTTGGTCACCCGTGTGGTGGTCGCGTTGGTGTGGGCCCTGGCGGTCATCGGCGCTCTCATCGAGATCCCACTCGGGATCATCTGGGCCAGCGGGGGCATGGGTGATTTCAAGCGGCCGGAACCACAATTGGCGGGACTGCTCTCGATCGCGGGCCTCGCGACCTGCATCCTCGGAATTGCCTTGGTGACGACTTTGATGTGGGGACTGGGTCTGCCGTTGAGAGACCAGCGAGACGAGGTCCACTCCAAAGCCACCGCGGGCAGGCTGGCCTTGATCGCCACATGTTTGATCGCAATGGGAACGGTGTTCGACCTCGCGCGCGGCGACGGGACGCTCTTTCTGACCCTGGCCTTGGGGGTCATCAACGGGCCGTCTCTCATCGCCGCCCTCCTACTGGTCCAGCGCCGAGGGACGAGGCCACGGGGCCACCTGTAGGGTCACTCGGGCGCAAAAACGACTCCTACACTTGGATTGATGAGCACCATGAACGTCGATCTGAACCTCCCGGAGGACCGCGCGTCTCCGCGGCCGCGCCGGAAGTCGAAGCGCGTGTGGGTGGGCGGTACCGCGATCGGCGACGGCGCACCCGTGGCGGTCCAGTCGATGTGCACGACCCTTACGCACGACGTCGATGCGACGATCCGCCAGATCGAGCTCCTGCAGGAGGCCGGCTGCGAGATAGCGCGCGTGGCGGTCCCGGACAAGCGCG
>VBEU01000200.1 GCA_005883775.1 Chloroflexota bacterium
AAGGTTCGCTACGTCGGGGAACCGGTCGCGATCGTCGCGGCGGAGACCGCCGAGGAGGCCCGCCTTGCGGCACGCGCGATCGCCGTTCGGTACGAGCCGCTCGCACCGATCACCGATCCCGTCGCGGCGTTGCAGCCGAACGCCGCGACGCTGCACCAGAAAGGTAACGTGATCGAGGACGTTCTCGTCGAACACGGCGATCCGGACGCGAAGGCCGACGTCGTCGTCGAAGGCGAGTACGAACTCGGGATGCAGGATCAGGCGGCGCTCGGCCCGGAGGCGGGCCTGGCCATCCCACGGCAGGACGGCGGCATCGAGCTCCACATCGCGACGCAGTGGCTGCACGAGGACCTGCGTCAGATCGCGCCGTGCCTCGGGCTGCCTGAATCGAAGGTGCATCTCGTGCTCGCCGGCGTCGGCGGCGCGTTCGGCGCGCGTGAGGACGTGACGCTCCAGATCCACACGTGCCTGCTCGCGCTCGCGACCAGACGGCCTGTACGGATGACCTACGGGCGGGAAGAGTCGTTTTACGGACACGTCCATCGGCATCCGGCCAAGCTTTGGTACCGGCACGGGGCGACGAGGAGCGGCGAGCTCGTGTTCGTCCGCGCGACGATCGTGCTCGACGGCGGGGCGTACGCATCGTCGAGCCCAGCCGTGGTCGCGAATGCGGCGTGCTTCGGAGCCGGGCCCTATCGCGTCCCCAACGCGCGGATCCACGCGGTGGGCGCGTACACCAACAACCCGCCGACCGGAGCGATGCGCGGCTTCGGAGCTGTGCAGTCCTGTTTCGCGTACGAATCGCAGATGGACAAGCTGGCCGCGGCGCTCGACATGGATCCGGTCGTACTCCGCCAAAAAAATGCGTTGCGCAACGGCGATCGGATCATCACAACTCAACCGGTGGAGGGAAGCGCTCCCGTCGCTGACATCGTCCGTAAGTGCGCCGACATCCCGATGCCCGAAGGGGACATACCGACTGACCCGATCGCGCTTCCGGGCGGTCTCGGCAACCTCACGCGCGGCGAGGGCGTACGCCGCGGCGTCGGCTATGCGGCGGGAATGAAGAACGTCTGCTACTCGCACGGCTTCGACGACTTCTCGACCGCGCGCGTGCGGCTTTCGCGTGACTCGCGCGGGCCGATCGTGCATGTGCACACCGCCGCGGCGGAGGTGGGGCAGGGGATCGTGACCGTCTGCGCCCAGATCGCGCGCAGCGAGCTTGGGGTCGAGCGGGTCGAGGTCGATCGTCCCGACACGACCATCGGCTCGGCCGGCTCGTCGTCGGCGTCGCGCCAGACCTGGATGACCGGCGGGGCCGTGCTCGCGGCGTGCCGCGAGGTGAAGGCCGAGCTGCTCGCGCGGGGGCGCAAGGCCGGGCGCTCACCCGACGATCTGACCGCCCTTCTGGACGAGCCGATCGATCGGACGGTCACACACCGCCATCGCGACACCGAGCCGCGCGATGCGAAGACGCAGAATCAGGGCCACGTCGCGTTCCTGTTCGCCGCGCACCGCGCGGTGGTCGACGTCGATGTCGACACCGGCTTGGTGAAAGTCGTTCAGGTCGCGACCGCGCAGGACGTCGGCAAGGCGATCAACCCTGTCGCGGTGGTCGGCCAGATCGAGGGCGGGATCGCGCAGGGTCTCGGCCTTGCGGTGATGGAGGAAGTTCAGCTTCGCGACGGACACGTGCGCAACGCCTCGTTCACCGATTACCTGCTGCCGACCACGCTCGACATGCCGCCCGTCGTCTCGGTGCTCATCGAGCATCCACACCCCGACGCTCCGTACGGCGCCAAGGGGGTGGGCGAGCCGCCGACCATATCGAGCACGCCGGCGATCGTGGCGGCGATCCGTGCCGCGACCGGGAGGGAGCTCAACCGCGTGCCGGTGAGCCCGGATGACATCGTCTTCGGCGCGCCCTATCGGTCGGGCTGGCACGTCGCACCCGGCGACGATCCGCGCCGCGCGGTCCGTCGTGCGTAAAGAAAGGGCGATGCCCTCGTCTCCGCCAGACGACGCGCGCCGCATTTTCAGCGGGATCGGGGCTACTTATGAAAGGGCTGGCGCCCTTCTCTCGTTCGGACAAGACGCGCGCTGGCGCGCGCGCCTGGTCGACTCGGTGCGCGCCGCGCCCGGCGATGTCGTCCTCGACGTGGCGACGGGAACGGGACTCGTCGCGCGCGCGGTCAGTGAGCGCTATGGATGCGAGGTCGTTGGACTTGACCCTAGCGGCGACATGCTTTCAGCGGCGGTCGCGCGCAATGGACACATTCCTCTCGTTCGCGCGCGCGCCGAGTCGCTGCCATTCCCGGACGAATCCTTCGATCACCTGACCTTCACGTACCTCTTGCGCTACGTCGACGATCCCGCTGCGACGATGCGCGAGCTCGCGCGGGTCGTTCGACCCGGAGGCTCCATCGTCGCGCTCGACTTTGGCGTGCCGACGAATCCGATTCTCCGAATGCTGTGGCGCGTGCATACGTCGATCGGATTGCCGACGATCGGCCGCGCGATCTCACCGCAATGGGCGAGCGTCGGCGCATTCCTTAAGGGGAGCATCGAGCGCTTCAACGCCGCGCACCCGCAGCACACACTCGAGCGCCACTGGCGTGAGGCGGGGCTGGTCGACGTCCAAGTCGCGCAGATGAGCTTCGGGGCGGGTGTCGTAATGACCGGTGTGAAGGATGGCGCCACCGAGGAGGCTTCGCTTCACGGAGCCGGCACCACCGAAACCCTCTCTACGCGACGGGGTCCCCCCGGCCCCGGTTCCCAGGGCCGGCGCCCCATCGCGCGGGGGCCCTCGGTGGTGCCGGCACCTGCTTTCTACGCGCTTGCTCCTGGCGGATGCATTGGCTCCGATGCCGGATCCGCGGATTGTCGCCGGCGCTCTGATCGCGTTTTTCTTGGCCGTCGGCGTCGCGTCGCACGCATTCGACGAGCTTCAAGGAAGGCCTCTCGGCACTCGGATTCCGTCGAGCGTTCTCCTCGCATTAGGTTCGCTTGCGCTCATCGGCGCGGTCGCGCTCGGTATCGCCGCCGCGGCGATGCTCGGTCCGTGGTTTCTTGCCATCGTCGTAATTGGCGCGCTTCTCGTGGTCTCCTACGGGCTCGAAATTCCGATCGTGCATTCGGACATCGGATTCGCGCTCGCGTGGGGCGGATTCCCGGTCCTCGCGAGTGCCGCGGCCAACGGTGCGGCGCCACTGCCGACGATCGTGGCGGCGGTCGGGGCAACGCTTCTTTCGCTGGCTCAGCGGCGGCTCTCCACCCCGGTCCGGCGGATCCGCCGCAAAGCCCTCGAGGTGTCGGGAACCGTACGTTTCCGCGACGGCACGACCGAGCGCCTCGATCGAGGAGCGCTCATCGCGGGTCCTGAGGCTGGACTCCGCCTCCTTTGGCTCGCGATGGTCGCGCTCTCGATCGGTGCCCTCGCGGCTCGCTGGTCGGGCTAGGCGTCAGCCCTTCGTCGCGACCGCGTGCTCCGTATGCCCAGCACGGCCGAAAACATCCACCGTGTCGCGCATGTCAGTCCACGCGGCCCATACCGAACCGTCCGGCGAGATCGCGATGTTCGTGTAGTCGCCGATGAAACGGGTGTTGTAGTTACCCGTGACCGGGAAGTTGGTGAACCATCGCGCGTCCGACGCGACGCTCGCCCCCGTGTCGAGGCGTTTCGTGGCGAAGCTGGTCGCCGTGAGGTCGCTCGCTGTGGCTAGCGTGTAGCCGTAGACGCACATCTGGCCGCGGGGCGCGCTCCGTGCCCGATCGACGAAACCGACGCGCACTTTCCCATCGAGGCCGACGTCGGCCCACGGGAAGATCTGGTCGTACCGGCTGCTCTTCACAAGGGCCGGGGTGGACCAGCTGGCGCCGCCGTCAACGGAGGTTGTCGCCATGATGTTCGTGCGCGCCGTCGCCCCGGGGTCGAGGTTCTCCGCGTACACGTAGTACAGCTGGCCAGTGTTCGCAGCCGCGGTCGACATCACGAGGTTACCCGCGGCAAAGATGCGGAACTGGCATCCGGTCAGAGTCGAGTCGCTGCGCCAGTTCACGGGATAGTCGCCGGTGCCGTCGTGGATCAGCCCGACCACTTGCCGCGGAGCGCTCCAGCGGTCCCCACCGTCGGTCGAGCTGACGAGCACCACCTGGTCGCGGAGCGTGCCGCCTTGAGCCTGGTGATTCAAGAACGCGACGTAGATCGTCCCGTCGGGCGCGACGATGGGCGAAGAGAATCCGGCGTCGTTCTGATCGCAGCGTGTCGTCGGACCGGTCGGCCCCCGCCCCGAGCACAGTGGGCTCGAGCCGCTGATCTCGGCGCCGGAGGTCCACGTTGCGCCGCCGTCGCGCGAACGGACGAAGTAGATCGGTGACTCGGTCTGCACGTCTTTTCGGTACTGCTGTCGTGCCCAGGTCACGTAGACGCTGCCGCGATAGC
>VBEU01000201.1 GCA_005883775.1 Chloroflexota bacterium
CGACGACGCCGCGGCTGCGGTGGCCCGCGCGCGCCGCGATATGGCCGATGGGGCGGACGCGATCATCGTCAAGCCGGGCGCGCCGGGGCTCGACATCGTCGCGCGGCTCGCAGCCTTCGCGGACCGGCCGCTCATTTCGTATTTCACGGCCGACGAGCACGCGCCGTTCGTGGCGACCACGGAGGGACCTCTCGATCCGGCGGCCGCGGAGCGCGAACATCTCGCCGCGGCGCGACGTGCGGGCGCCAGCCTCGTTATCTCATCAGGTGCCTCGAGCGTCGTCGAATCATGAGCAGGACCGGCCGCTGAGCCTTCCCGCGCGCCTCGGTCTATACGCGATGCTCGCCGGGCTCGTCCTGGCCAGCTTCACCGTGACGGGAGAGCATCGCGCGCCGCAAAGCGTCACGCCGACCGACGATGGTGCGACCGAGGCGCGGATCAGGCCTTTGTCGCGTGGCGTGATTCGCGGGCTCCGCGATTTCGACGATCCCGACCCAACTCCGTCGCCTGCCCCGGCCGACACTGCGGCCGTCGTAGCCTCAGGCGGGCCTTCGGCCGAGGCGACTGGAGATCCGGAGCCCGAGGCCATCCCCGATCCGACGCCCGAGCCGACCGCCGAGCCCACGCCGCCGCCGCAACGATCGGTCGGCGCCTTCACGAATCCGACGACGCTCTGGGCGGAGCGGCACATGCTCGACCTGATCAATGCGTCGCGGGCGCAGGGCGGTCTCGCCCCCCTTGAAACGGACATCGGTGTCGCAGACACGGCACGAGCCCACAGCGCCGCGGAGGCGCAGGCCCGATACGTGTATCACGACGGTCCGGACGGCACCGCGCATTCGCGGGACGTGCCGGCCTGCGCCACCGGCTGGTACGGCGAGAACACGGGAAAGATCTGGAACGACAACGTCGACGCGCTCCATAGCGAATTCATGAATGAGCCCTGGGCTCCCATCAATCACCGCACGAACATCATGGATCCCGCCTTCCGGCGTGTCGGCATCGGCGCGGTGATCGGCGCGGACGCGATGTACATGACGATGGTGTTCTGCCGCTAGCGGAGCGACACTCTCTGGTAGCGTTCGCACTCGATGGAACACCGCAAGGTCACGCTGCCGAACGGGCTGCGGGTCCTCGTCAGCGAGATGCCGGAAACGCGTTCGGTCTCGCTCGCGGTCTACGTCGGGGTCGGCTCGCGCATCGAGACGAAGGAAGACGCCGGCACGAGCCACTTCCTCGAACACATGGTCTTCAAGGGCAGTGCCAAGCGCCCGACCGCCGCCGACATCAGTCAGGTGATCGAGAGCAAGGGTGGCGTGGTGAACGCTTCGACCGACAAGGAAGTCACCGTCTTCTGGTCGCGCGTGCCGGCGCGCCACTACCTCGTCGCATTGGACGTCATCGCCGACCTGATCCGCGCACCCATGCTCCGAGCGACCGACGTCGAATCGGAACGCAACGTCATCGTCGAGGAGCTCCGCATGTACCGCGACCAGCCGCAGGATCGCGTGCACACCCTGGTCGACGAGCTCCTCTACCCGCGTCACCCGCTCGGTTGGGAAGTAGCTGGACGCGAGGAGGTTGTGCTGGGTATGACAGCCGAACGCCTCCGTGAGTTCATGCAGCGCGGCTACGCGCCGTCGCGCACGGTCGTCGCGCTCGCAGGTCCCATTCGCGCGGACGAAGCGATCGCCGCGGTCGACGAGGCCCTTGGCGGTCTCGCCCCGCGCGAGGTCGTCCGGTCGAAGGCGGCTCCGCGCGCCGGAAAAGCGCACGCGAAGCTGCTGGGTAAGCGCGCCGAACAGACCAATCTCTGCGTCGGCTGGCGGTCGGTCCACACCACGCATGCCGACAAGTTCAGCATCGACATGATGAACGCGGTCCTCGGGGAAGGGATGTCGAGCCGGCTGTTCCTCGAGCTCCGCGAGAAGCGCGGCCTCGCATACGACGTTCACAGCTACGACGCGAACTACGCCGATGCGGGGCATCTCGTCATCTACGCGGGCTTCGCGCCACAAAACGGCGCCGAAGTCCTGAAGGCGATCATGCGAGAGGTCGCCCGACTTCGTGATGAGATCGTGCCCGACATAGAGATCGAACGCGTGCGCGACTTCGCCAAGGGGCGCCTCGAGCTGCGGCTCGAGGACACGCGCGGGGTGTCGGGATGGCTAGCCGGGCAGGAGCTCTTCCTCGGACGTGTTCGGTCGGTCGAAGAGGTCAGTGCGATCATCGACGGCGTCACCCCTGCCGACATTCAGCGGGTGGCGCGCGAGTATCTGCGTCCGGAGCTCGCGTACCTCGCCGCGATCGGACCGCGTGCATCGCTCGCCGCGATCTCCCCGCCGGTCGCCGACGATGTCTCAGTAGTGATGGCATCGTGAGTGCCGAGCGCACGCTCGTCGTCCTCAAACCCGATGCGCTCCAGCGAGGCATCGCCTTCGAGCTCCTCTCGCGTTTCGAGAAACGCGGGCTGCGCTTCGCCGCGCTGCGCCTTCTGAAGGTGGACCGCGCGATGGCCGAGAAGCACTACACCGTGCACAAGGGGAAGTTCTTCTACGACGACCTCGTCGGCGTGATCACCGCGTCGCCTGTCGTCGCAGCGGTGCTTGAAGGCCCGAACGCGATCGCGGTAGTCAGAGCAATGGTCGGGTCCACGCGTCCCCATGAGGCCAGCGAGGGCTCGATCCGCGGCGACTACGCGCTCGTTGGACTGCGGAATCTCGTTCACGCGAGCGACGCTCCTGATACGGCGGCATCGGAGATCAAACTCTGGTTTCCGGATGGAGTCGTCGAGTACACCCGCGACATCGATCGCTGGATGACGGAAGACAA
>VBEU01000088.1 GCA_005883775.1 Chloroflexota bacterium
CAGCTCGCGCGGGATCCCGCAAACCACCGGCGAGCGCGCGCATCTCGACCTGCGCGTTCTACGGAACGCGCCGCTGGTCCGCACGATCGTCGCGTACGTCGGACACTCGTGGGAGCTCTTCATCCTCCGCGCGTGGCTCGCCGCGTTCCTCGCCGCGGCGTTCGCGCTGCGCGGACTCTCGCCGACCGATGCTTCGGCGACCGCGAGTCAGTGGGCGGCCCTTCTGCTCGCGCTCGGCGTGCCCGGCGTGTTCGTCGGCGGTTGGCTGTCGGATCGCGTGGGTCGCCTGCGCGCGGCGATCCTCTACGCGCTGGGCAGCGGCGCGATATCCGTCGGCTTCGGGACGCTGCTCTTCGCACCGTGGCCCGCGATCGTCGCGATCGGCGGCATGTACGGCGCCCTCGTGGCGGCGGATTCGGCGGTCTACTCGACCGCGGTGACCGAGCTCGCTCCCGCGGCGCGCATCGGATCGGCCCAGGCGCTTCAGGCGGTCGCCGGATTCGGTATCGGGTCGCTTGGCCCGGTCGCGGCGGGCGTGACGCTCGACCTTGGACTGGGGTGGGTCGGACCATTTCTCATCGCCGGCGTCGTCGGGATCGCAACCGCGCTCCCGCTCCTGATCGGCCTTCGCGAGCGGCCGCTCATCAGGGTCGAACGCACGTGATCGTTGTCGTCGAAGGCCCGAGCGGTTGCGGCAAGACGACCTGGTGCCGCACGCACGGCGGGAGGAACGCGCTACTGGAAAGGTTGCCGGATCACGCGACCGTGCCGCCCGAGCCTCGAGCGGCCGCGCGGTTCTGGATCGAGCGCAACGTCGCAAGATGGGAGGATGTCCTCGCGCGCGAGGCCCGTGATGGTCTCGTTGTCGTCGACACCGACCCGTTCAAGCTGCACTACGTCTGGACGCTCTTCAAGACAGGGCAGGCCGCCGAGATCGAGTGGACGATGCAGCGCGACGCCGCCCGCGAGGCATTCGCGACCGCCCGCTATGCCCTCGCCGATCTGTTCCTCGTTTCGGACATCGACGACGCGACGCTCCGCGCGCGACGCGACGCCGATCCGACCCGCACGCGGCGAAACTTCGAGCGCCACGTGCTCTTGCGTGACGCGCTGTTGCGCTGGTATCGCGCCATCGATCGCCTCGAACCGGGCCGTGTCGTGTTCGGTCTTCCGGCCACCGGTCTCGCGCCGGGCCTACTCGCAAAGGGGAAGCGCGCGACGCGCTCGGGGCGAGACCTTTTCGATCAGCTGATGAGCGAGGTCGCCGCTCTCTAGGCGCCGCCCATCCGCTCGAGACCAGTCGCAAAAAAAACACCTCCCCGTCAACGTACGCTTAGCGCGAAAGCTCGGAAGGGGTGGGAGTCCATGTTCGCGGCCTGGGGACGGTTCGTGTACCGGCGGCGCTGGCCGGTCCTCGCGGTGTCGGGCCTACTCCTCCTCGCGTCGATCTTCATCGTCATTCAGGGCGGGAAGCTGCAGTCCGGCGGCTTCATCGAAACCTCCGAATCCGGTCGAGCCTCGCGGCTGATCGAGCGTGAGCTTCCGAGTGCCGGTGCGGCCACGTTCACGCTGATCCTCTCGAGCGACACGCTCTCGGCGACAAGCCCCGAGTTTCGCGCGGCCGTCGACGCCGCGCTCGCACCGCTCCGGAGCGACCCTCGCGTCGCGCCGATCGTCACGCCGTACGACGGCACGGCGCTCGACCCGACGAGGCTCATCTCGAAGGATGGGCACGCGGTCGCGGTCGAGGTGCCGGCGAAGGACGATCTCGCTACCGCTCGCGACTATTACCCCGAGCTCCGTGCCAAGGTGCGGTCCGACACCCTGAGCATCCAGGCTACCGGCCTTCTCGCGATCAACAACGGATTCAACGCAGTTCTCCAGGAGGATCTCCGTCGGGCCGAGACCGTCTCCGGTGTGGGGGTGCTTGCGGTCATCGGCGGGATCGCCGGGATGTTCCTCGTCGCGCGCGTCACCGACGTATCCGTCTACGCCCTGAACGTTGTGACGCTCATCGGTCTCGGCGTCGCGATCGACTACTCGCTCTTCATCACGAACCGTTTCCGCGAGGAGATGCGGCGGGGGCATAGCGGCAACAACGCGCTCGCCATTGCCATGGCGACCTCGGGGCGTGCGATCACGTTCTCAGGGCTCACCGTGGCGATCGGCCTATCCGGGATGCTCTTCTACCAAGGGACTTTCCTCTCGTCGATGGGCATATCGGGCGCGATAGTCGTCGCGAGTGCGGTGTTCTACGGCTTGACGTTCCTTCCCGCGCTCCTCGCGATCCTGGGGCGCAACCTCGGCCGCGGGCGGATTCCGATCTTCCAGCCGGATTCGTCCGGCACCGGCTGGTGGCACACCATCGCCACGACAGTCATGCGTCGACCGATCCTCATCCTGGTCCCGGTCGTCGCGTTCATCCTCGTGCTGGGTTCGCCGTTCCTGCACCTTCGTCTCGCGAACAACGACGTCACCGCGCTACCCAAGCACGAGGAGTCCCGTGCCGCGTTCGATCGGCTGGTCGATGAATTTCCCGGCGGCAACCAGACGCACATCAATCTCGTGGTGGAGTACCCGAGCGCCGATCCGCTCGCGCCCGCACGAATCTCCGGGATGGTCGCCCTGGCGAAGAGGATCGCGGCGCTGCCGAACGTCGATGCGATCACGAGCCCGGTCACCGCCTCGGGTGACTCGAGCGTCGGGGCGGCCCAGTGGGCTGCGCTCTACTCGCAACCGCGGTCACAGCTTCCCCCGCAGCTCCAGGCGCTTATCCGGGGGACGGTCGGCGAGCACATCGTTGTATTCGACGTCGTTACGCAGAAGAGCATCTACAGCGACGAAGCCCGGCAGCTGGTGCGATCGCTTCGCGCCCTGTCACCGCCAGCAGACGCAGCGCTCTCGGTGACCGGCTTCACGGCCATCGACCTCGACACGGTCGACTTCATCGCGAGCCACACGCCGGCCGCGCTCGCGTACATCGTGGTCGCGACGATGCTCGTGCTGTTCCTCCTGCTCGGGTCGGTCGTCCTGCCGCTCAAGGCGGTCGTCATGAACCTTCTCTCGATCTCCGCGTCGTTCGGCGCGATCGTGTGGATCTTCCAGGACGGCCACTTCGCGGCGCAGCTCGGATTCACGCCAGGCTCGATCGATCCCACGCTGCCGGTGATCATGTTCTGCACCGTGTTCGGCCTGTCGATGGACTACGAGGTGCTGCTGCTCTCGCGGATGCAGGAGGAATACCTCCGCTCGCGCGATAACACGAGTGCGGTCGCCATGGGCCTCGAAAAGAGCGGTCGGCTCATCACCGGCGCCGCCGCGATCATGGTCGGTGTGTTCGCGGCCTTCGCGCTCGCCGACATCGTCCTCATCAAAGCGATCGGTCTTGGTATGGCGCTCGCCGTGGCCATCGACGCAACGCTGGTGCGCGCCCTGGTCGTGCCCGCGACGATGCGCCTCCTCGGCGATCTCAACTGGTGGGCGCCGGGACCCCTCGCGCGGTTGCAGCGGCGCATCGGTCTCTCGGAGTCGACGGCCTAGCAGCCAAGCCCTATAGACCGTCCCCGTAGCATTGGCGATCGTGCAACCGGTTCCTGCGACGCCCTCGGGCGGCGCGACGCTACGACCTCTCGGTATAGGGGACGTCCTCGATCGCGTCTTCGCGATCTATCGTGCACGCGCGATCGGCCTCTTCGTCCTGGGCCTGATCCTCTTTGTTGCCCTCGTCATCGCGTGGATCGTCCTCGGCGTCGTTTTCGCGTTCGCCGGCCGATCGACCTTCGTGCGGGTTTCGCAGCAGCCGACCAACGATCCCGTCGCGCTCCTCGCGAATCCCGCCTTCCTCGAGCTCATGGGCGGTCTTTTCATCTTCTTCATCGTCGGATGGCTCATCAGCCTTCTCGTCGGTGCTGTATTCACCGGAGCGGTCATCGACGCGGCCGCCGCAGCGCATCTTGGCCAGGAACGCTCGCTCTCCCAATCGTTCGTCGTGGGCTTCCAGTCGTCGCTGCGTATCTTCTTCGCCGGCGTACTGGTGACGATCGCGCTCGCGCTCATTGGGGTGGTGTTCAACGTCGCAAGCGCGTTCGTCAGCAACGGCATCGTTCTCTTTCTGATCTTCTGCGTGTATTTCTTTGTCCAGGTCTACGTGCAGGCTTCGTGGTTCGTGTCGCCCGTGATCGCGACGATCGAGCGCCACGGCCCGGTCTCATCGCTGCGTCGATCGTGGCAGCTCTCGTCCGGTTTCCGCTGGCGCATCGTCGGCCTGGTCCTCCTCCTCGTCGTCCTGTTCCTGGTCCTCTTCGTCCTCGTCGTCTTCCTCATTACGCTCATCGCCGCGGCGAATCAGAGCGCCGGCGCTGTCGCCATCTTCATCGCGGCCTTCGCGGCCGTGCCGCTTTGGATGCCGCTCTTTTTCGGCACGATGACGGTGCTCTATTACGATCTGCGCGTTCGCAAAGAGGGATTCGATCTGCAGCTCGCAGCGGAGGCCATGCCGCGCGCCTAGTCTCTGTCCTCACATTCGTCGTCATCCTCACCGCGGCCACGGCCGGGATCGCGAACGCCGACACTGTGAACGTCGCCGCCTACCGATCGCGGCTTCGCGATGCGCGAATGGCTCTCCTCCAGGCGCGCGTCGCCACCGACGCGCAGCGCCCTGCGTTCGTCGAACGTGCGCGGACCACGCTGTCGCAGACGACCGCCGTCCAAACCGCCGACGGCTCGGTCATCGTGCTCGACGACTCGCGCGTGGCCCGCCGGCTGGCGACGACCACCGCCGCGATCGACGCGAGCGTCGCCGATGTCGACCAGCTCATTGCGATCGCCGACCGCGCGGCCAGTCCGCCCTTCAACGTCGCGCAGGCCAACGCCAAGCTTCGCGACTTTGCCGTCGCCGAAGAAACGCGTTCCGGCAGCAACGATCTCTTCTCGGCCATCGGGGCGCTCCTCGCCCGACTTTTCCCGTCAGCGGGCGCGCAGCTCCCTCCCGGTAGCGTCGAGCTCACCCTGACGATCGCCGGCATCGGACTGCTCGTCGTCATTCTCGCGATCCTCGTGCGCGGCGTCCGCGAGCGAATCCGGCGCGAGGCCGTGCAGCCCGGCGCGCACGCCGAGGCGGCGGCCAGCGCTGCCGTGCAGCTTGCCGCCGCGGAGCGGGCGGCGCTTTCCGGCGATCCGCGCGCCGCGCTCCATGCGTTCTACCGCTACGCGATCCTGACCCTCGCCGAACGCCGGATGGTCCGCTACGAGCCGTCTCTCACCGACCGCGAGCTCCTCGAGCGAGCCTCGTCGCTGCCACAGGTCGAGACGTTGCGCGAGCTGATCTCGCTGCACGATCGCGCGTGGTTCGGACTGAAGGGAGCGACGGTGGAGGAGGCCGACCACGCGCGCGACCTGGCGGAGCGGGCAGTCGCATGAGAAGACGTGTCCGGATCGACCCGCTCTACGTGGTTGCCGCCGTTCTCGTCCTCGTGGTCGTGGGGCTCGCGATCTTTGTCGGCACGAACGCCCAGTCCCCGGTCCGATCGGGATCGGCGCTCGACAGCACCAGCGGCGGCGCGGCGAGGCTGCGCGCGCTTCTGGATGAGCTCGGGGGCCGCACCGTGATCGTGCAGGGCGAGCGCTTCGCGCCGAGCGAAACCGCGGTGACCGTCCTCTTCCTGCTCGGCGCCACCGAGTTCGTGAGCGATGTGGATGCCGTCGCGGCGAAAACCTTCCTGCAGGGCGGGGGCACCCTCATCATCGCGACGGATCAGGGCCTCGCCGAATCCGCGGTCCTCCGTCCGTACGGCGTGAGCCTGGGCGAAGGCGCGGGCGCAGGTCACTACGACGCGAGCTCGGTGATCGCGGCGACGGCGAGCGCCGGCCAGATCTCGATCGATCGCGGGCGGATCCTCACGCTGAGCGATCGCTGGTCGCCGGTGATGCGCAGCCAAGGACGGACGCTCGCGGCGATGACGCGTGAAGGCACGGGCACGCTCATCGTCGTCGGGAGCCTCGCGCCGTTCGTCAATCAGTACCTTGGCGTGGCCGATAACGGCCGCTTCGCCCTCTCGCTCGCGGCTGCGGGGTTCGAGCCGGGGCGCTCGATCGGGTTCGACGAATACCACCACGGCGCGCACCCCTCTGCCGAGCTCATGGCCGTGCTCGGATCCGCGGCCGCCGCGCTCGAGCCTCGAGTACATCCGCGGTTTCGCCGGACTCCTGCGCCGCTCGGGGAAAGACGAGATCGCGCGCGAACGTCTTCGGCGTGACCTTCGCCTTGGGCTCGCCACGCGCTACGGCCTCGATCCGGCGACACCGCTTGATCGCATCCTGGCGACCGCCGAGGCCGACGATCCGGGCCTCGCGGCCGAGGCCCGGGCCACCGACTCGGCGCTCGCAGGCCGCTTGCGCCAGAGCGAGTTGCTTCGTACGGTCGCGCGGGTCGAAGGAATCGTCGCGAAGAAGGAGAGACGGTGAGCACGAAGGACGTCGCCCAGCGGTTCGCCGACAGCGTTCACCAGGTGATCGTCGGTCAGGACGAGACCATCCGCCTGGCGTTCATGGCGCTCGCGCTTCGCGGCCACATCCTCATCGAAGGCGTGCCGGGCACGGCGAAGACGCTGCTCGCTCGCACGGCCGCGCGCCTCATCGGTGGCAGCTTCAAACGGATCCAGTTCACGCCCGACCTCATGCCGAGCGATATCGTCGGGACGAGCATCTTCGAGATCGCGACGAGCTCCTTTCGCATCCGGCTCGGTCCGGTTTTCGCCAACGTGGTGCTCGCGGACGAGGTGAACCGCGCGCCCGCAAAGACCCAGGCCGCGCTTCTCGAAGCGATGGAGGAGCGGCAGGTCACGCTGGAGGGCGAGCCGCACCCTCTGCCGGACCCGTTCATCGTCATCGCGACCCAGAACCCGGTCGAGTACGAGGGGACCTACCCGCTCCCCGAAGCGGAGCTCGATCGTTTCCTCTTCAAAGCGATCGTCGCTTACCCGCAGCAGCCAGAGGAGGCGGCGATCCTCCGTCGGCACGAGAAGGGGCGTCCGCTCGACCTGGTCGAGACGCTGGACCCGCTCGGACCGAGCGATCTCGGCACGTCGCGCGACGAGATCGAGAAGGTGACCGTCGAGGATTCCGTCGTCGGTTACATCGTCCGCATCGTCGAAGAGACGCGCCGGTCCGGCGACCTCCAGCTCGGCGCGAGTCCCCGCGCCGGGGTCCATTTGCTGCACGCCGCGAAAGCCGCTGCCGCGCTTGACGGACGCGATTTCGTCACGCCTGATGACGTGAAGTCGCTCGTGCCGCCGACGCTTCGGCACCGCGTTGTCCTCAAAGCGGAAGCGGAGATCGAGGGCGTCGACGCCGATGCGGCGCTTCGCAGGGTCCTCGCGCGTCTCGACGTCCCGCGTTGATCCAGCCGCGCAAACGGCGCGCCAGTCGACTCCCGTTCGTCCCGCTTCCACGCTTGCTCGCGTTCGTCCTGCTGAGTGCGATACCGCTCGCGCTCGCGACCTTTTACGAACCGCTCGCCTGGGGCGCGGTCGCAATCTGGGCTGCTGCGATCGTCCTCGCCCTGATCGATGCGCGAGCGACGCGACCGCTCACTGCGGATGACGTTTCGCGCCAGATCACCGAGCAGCCGTCGCTCCGCGCCGCAGATCCGGTCCGCCTCACGGTCCGGAACCCGCTCGCCCGCCGTCTTGCCCTCACGATCCGAGATGAGCCTCCTGCCTCCTTCGACGTCGACCGCCGCTCTGTCCGTGTCGAGGTCGGGGGTCGCGCCTCGGCCAGCGCCGAATACGCGGCGCGACCGCGGCACCGGGGCACGTTCCAGTTCGGGGATCTCCACACGCGGCAACCCGGTCCGCTCGGGCTCATGGAGCGCCGTGGCCGCGTGGACGCCGCCGTGGAGGTGAAGGTCTACCCCGACCTGCGCGAGATCCGCCGCTACGAGATCACCTTGCGCCGCGGTCTGGCGTATGACGCCGGCCAGCGGCGTGCGCGCATCCCGGGCGCGGGCAGCCTCTTCGCGCGACTTCGCGAATACGGACCCGACGATGACCCACGCTCGATCTCGTGGGCCGCGACCGCGCGGAGGGGCCGGCCGATCGCCGTCGAGTACGAGACCGAGCGGCAACAGCGTCTGCTGATCCTTCTCGACGCCGGCCGGATGATGTCGAGCACACTCGGGACCCTCACCAAGCTCGACCATGCCGTCAACACCGCCTTGATGCTCGCGTACGTCGGCGCCGCCAAGGGCGACGAGGTCGGCCTGCTCGGATTCGCCGACGACGTCCGCAGCTATCTGCCGCCCCGCCGCGGTCGGGGCCAGTTCCTACGGATCACCGAGGAGCTTCGCCGCATAGCCGTGACCACGACGGAGTCGGACTATCGCTCCGCGCTCGAGTTCCTACGTGCGCGCGCCGCACGCCGGGCGCTCGTCGTGCTCTTCACCGACCTCGTCGACGAGGAAGCCTCGCGATCGCTGGTCGCGGCGGTGACGCGGCTCGCGGGCAACAATCTCGTGCTCTGCTGCCTGCTGGCGGACCCTGAGCTCGCCGAGGTCGCGGCGCGGGTTCCGGACTCGACGGTTTCGCTGTACGAGCGTGTCGTCGCCCGTGAGGTGCGTGACGCGCGCGCGAAGGCGCTCGCCACCTTGCGGCGCCGCGGCGTGCACACGATCGACGTACCGTCGGATCGCCTCACGGTCGCGACGATCCAGCGCTACATAGAGCTGAAGAAACGTTTTCTCTGAACCCGGCGCAGCCGGAGCAGGCGGTCGGCGAAGAGCACGTAGCAGAGGACGATCGCTCCGCTCCCGAGTCCTACCGCGACCTTCACAGCAGTCGGCGCGGTGCTCGGCGAAACGTAGACCTCGATGAGCCCGGCAAAGCCCAGCATCACGATCACGAGCAGGAGGATCCGCATCGCCTGGACCCCAGCGAGCCGCAGTGCCGTCCCGCGTGTTCGCTCACCGGGTTGGAGGATCGCCCACGCAAAGCGCAGGCCGGCGGCTCCCGAGAGAACGATCGCGGAGAGCTCGAGGACACCGTGGCCCGAGATGAATGTGAGCAGCGTCCACGAGAGACCGGCCGGCTGCAGAACCGCGAACGCCGTGCCGAGGAGCGCGCCGTTCGCGACGAGGATGTAAACGGTGAGCAATCCGACGGTGAGCCCGCCGGCAAATGCGATGATCGCGACCCGAACGTTGTTCACGATGATGGTGGGGCCCGCGCCAAGGCGCAGGGCTTCCGGGAGCTCGGTGCCCGGTCGGCGACGCGCAAGCTCGTCGCGGAAGGAAGCGGGAAGCGCACCTGCCGCGATGTCGGGCGAGAGAAGGCCGGCGAGAAAGGCCACGAGCGCAGGGCCGAAGAGAAGGATCGCCGAGGCGAGAATGAACCTCGCGTTTGCGCGGACGGTCGCCGGAATATCTCCGAGCACAAATCGACGAAGGCGCCGCACGCTCGTCGGCGACTCGCTGTACACGAGGGCATGCGCGGCGGCGACAAGATCGTTCAGCTCGAAGGCAACAACATCGCGTGGGAAATCGCGCTGAGCGATCGCGAGATCTCCGGTTGCCGCGCGGTAGAGCCGACCGAGCTCCAGGACCTCGTCCGCCTTCAGGCGATCGACACGACCCGCGGCGGATGAGACGAGGTCTGCCAGGCGCGACCAACGACCGAGGTGATCCTCTACGAATCGGTCGATCGCGCCCGGAGCGGCGATCCGCGGCACGGCCGGAACGTAACATTTATCGATGACAATCGCGATGGGCCGGCTCGAAATTGAGACGCCCGATCACGTCGTGCTCCGCTTTCAGCTCGCCGGCGCCGGCAATCGTGGGTTCGCGGCGATGGCGGACTTCGTCATCGTCTTCGTGCTCATGTTCGCAATCGGGTTCGCGTTCCAGAAGCTCAGCGAGATCGACCCATCCCTCGACGATTGGTCCGGTTGGGTGGTCTTGTTCGAGCTCTTGATCGCGTGGCTGTACTTCGTCCTCCTCGAGTGGCTCTGGAACGGCCAGACCATCGGTAAGCGATTCTTCGGCCTGCGCGTCATCAGCGAGGATGGCGAGCCCGCGCGATTCGTCGCCGTCGTCGTGCGCAACCTTGTCCGGGTCGTCGACTTCCTGCCGTTCTTTTACGGCTTCGGCCTCGTGACGCTCATCGTGTCATCGCGCTCCCAGCGTCTCGGGGACTACGCAGGCGGCACGTTCGTCGTCCGCGCGCCGCGCCCGCGCCGCAACTGGTCGGCGCTCCGGACCCTGAGCGCTCTGCCACGCTGGAATCTCGCCGAGGGTGAAAAGGCCGCGGCGCCGACCCTCCGCGTCCTTCCGGGCGAGGCGCAGCGCCTCGTGCGGGAGTTCGTCCTCCGCGAGCAAAAGCTCACGCCCGCTGCCCGGACGGCTCTGGCCAGGCAGCTCGCGGAGCGGCTCCGTGGGCTCCTTCCGGAATTCCAGGTCGCCGACGATGTTGAACTGATACGCACGGTCGCGCGGTCGCTCCGCGCCAAAGGGGATGAGAACCGGTGATGGAAATGGTCATGCGCTGCCCCTGCTGCGGTGCCGGTCTCTAGCCCGCCCGAGCGAGCATCCACCGCGCAGCGCGACCTCGTCGTTACGGGGATGACGTGCGCGTCGTGCGTCGCGAGCGTTGAGGACGCGCTCAGGGGGATCGCCGGCGTGCGCGGCGCGGACGTGAACCTCGCGACCGAGCGCGCGCGTGTCGAAGTCGACCCCTCCCGCGCCGACGATGGGGCTCTCGTGCGCGCGATCGAGCGCGCAGGCTACGGAGCTCTCGTCCTCTCCGCCGATCGCGCCGAGCGTGCCGCGACCGAGGCGCGCGAACGCGCGCTGCGAACGACATATGTCCGAGCGCTTCGTCGCCGGCTCATCGTCGCGGCGGCTCTGGCGGTCCCAACGATGCTCCTGTCGATGGCCGACCTCTTCTATCCCGCCGTCGCTCAAGCTGCATGGCGTCCGTTCGTTCTCTTCGCGCTCGCCACACCGGTGCAGCTCTGGTGTGCACTGCCTTTCTATCGCGGCGCGCTCTCCGCCGCGCGGCATCGGCGCACGGACATGAACACGCTTGTCGTGGTCGGGACGACGACGGCCTACGGGGTCTCGGTGCTCGCGACGTTCTTCGGCGCGGCATTCACCGCGGCCGGCCTGAGCCCGGACCGCTTCCTCTACTACGACACGGCGACCGTGATCGTCACTCTGGTGCTCGCGGGCCGCTACCTCGAGGCGCGCGCCCGCGCGCGGACCGCGGACGAGGTGCGCGCGCTCGCCGCCCTCGGTGCGAAGAGCGCTCGCGTACGACGACCCGGGGGCGTCGAAGAAGACGTGCCTATCGATCGCCTCGCCGTCGGTGATGTCGTGATCGTGCGCCCGGGTGAGATCGTCGCGGCGGACGGCCGCATCCTCGCGGGTTCGTCCGCGGTCGACGAGGCGATGATCACCGGCGAGTCCATCCCGGTCGAGAAGACCGCCGGCGACGAGGTCACCGGCGGGACGCAGAACGGCACGGGGACCTTCCGCTTTCGCGTCACCCGCGTCGGCGGCGACACGCTCGTCGCGCAGATCGTCCGGCTCGTCGAGGAGGCGCAGGGCTCGAAGGCGCCCATCCAGCGCCTCGTGGACCGGATCGCGTCGATCTTCGTGCCCATCGTGTTCGCGGTCGCGTTTGCGAGCGGTCTTGCCTGGCTTCTCCTGGGTCCCGAGCCGCGGCTCGGCTACGCCCTCTCCGCATTCGTCGCAGTCCTCATCATCGCGTGCCCGTGTGCGCTGGGTCTCGCGACACCCACCGCGATCATCGTTGGGACGGGCCGCGGCGCATCACGGGGGATCCTCATCAAAAGCGCGCAGGCGCTCGAGGTGGCGCGAGCGATCGACATCGTCGCCTTCGACAAGACGGGCACGCTTACCGTCGGTCGGCCCCGGGTCGTCGAGTACATGAACTGCGCGGGGATCGGCGAAGACGAGGTGATCCGCATCCTCGCGAGTGCCGAATCGCGGTCGGAGCATCCGCTCGCGGCGGCGGTCGTCGAGCTCGCCACGACGAAAGGCCTCGCCCTGTCCGAGCCGACGACGTTCGAGGCGCTGCCCGGACGAGGGATTCACGCGACCGTGGACGGCCACGACGTCTGGATCGGGAACGCCGCGCTCGCCCGGATACACGGGTTCGCCGACCTCGGAGAGAACGTCCTCGCGCACCACGAGGAAAGAGGCCGGACGGTCCTTGTCGGGACGATCGACGGAGAGCCGGGCGGCATTCTGGCGCTTGCCGACACCGCCAAAGCCGCGGCGCGCGACGCGATCGCCGACCTGCGGCGCATGGGTCTCCGCACGTTGGTGGTGTCGGGCGACGCCCGCCGCGTGGCCGATGCGATCGCCCGCGAGCTCGGGATCGACGAGGTGCGCGCGGAAGTCCGACCTGACGCGAAGGCGGATCTCGTTGCGGAGCTGCATGAGGCAGGGCACCGCGTGGCGATGGTCGGAGACGGCGTGAACGACGCACCGGCCCTCGCCCGCGCGGACCTCGGGATCGCGATCGGCTCGGGCGCGGATGTCGCGGTCGCGACGGCGGACGTTGTGCTGGTCGGAGGCGACCCCCGCGGGGTGCCGCGGGCGTTGCATCTTGCGCGGGCCACGGTCGCGACGATCCGCCAGAACCTCTTCTGGGCCTTCATCTACAACGTCGCGCTGATCCCGGTCGCCGCCGGAGTCCTCTACCCCTTCACCGGTTGGCTGCTCTCCCCCGTGCTCGCCGCGGCCGCAATGGCGCTTTCGTCCGTGACGGTCGTGTCGAACTCGCTTCGTCTCCGCTCTGTATCGCTGGAGTCGTGAGGCTCGGCGCACTCGGCCTCGTCGCGGCGTTCGCCGTCGCCGACTGTCGACCGATCGACGGCGTGGTGGTGGGGACCGCCCCTCCGGGGAACGCCGCGACGCCGATCGTGACGGTGGCCGCGAGCGCGACGCGCGCCCCCGTCGACTTCGTCATGCAGGAGTACCCCGTCACGCGCGGTCAAGGACCGCACGACGTCGCGCCCGCGCGGGATGGAGGCGTCTGGTACACGGCACAGCTCTCGGGCGAGCTCGGATGGCTCGATCCACGGTTCGGCGTGGTAAAGGCAATCAAGCTCGGCGCAGGGTCGGCTCCGCACGGCGTGATCGTTGGGCCCGACGGCGCCGCGTGGGTGACCGACGGCGGTCTGAACGCGATCGTGCGCGTCGATCCTTCGACGAATGAGGTCAAGCGCTTCCCGCTTCCGGCGGACCGTCCGAACGCAAGCCTGAACACGGCCACGTTCGACCGCGACGGCACGCTCTGGTTCACCGGACAGAATGGGATCTTCGGAAGGCTCGATCCGAGGAGCGGCGCGATCGCCGCCTTCGACGCGCCGCGCGGCCCGGGTCCATATGGGATCGCGTCCTGCCCCGACGGAAACGTCTACTACGCGTCTCTCGCGGGCAGCTATGTCGGCCGCATCGACCGCGAGACCGGCGGCGCGGCCGTTCTCGTCCCGCCCACCCCAGGCCAAGGCGCGCGCCGCGTCTGGTGCGACTCCAAAAGCCGCGTCTGGGTGAGCGAGTGGAATTCGGGCGAGCTCGCCCGCTACGACGGCAACTCCTGGAAGGAGTGGAAGCTGCCGGGCGATCGCGCGATGGCGTACGCCGTGTACGTCGACGATGCCGACGTGGTTTGGGTGACCGACTGGGGCGCCAACTCGCTCGTTCGATTCGATCCGGCCACGGAGACGTTCGTCGTACGCAGTCATCCCTCGCCGAATGCGGACGTGCGCCAGCTGCTCGGGCGCCACGGCGAGGTCTGGGGCGCGATGTCGGGGCAGGACAAGCTCGTGGTCGCGCGCCCAGCCGGTTGAGAGGGCGCCGGGGAGCGATTCGCTACGGGCCGAAGTACTGGAAGAAACCGAAGGCTGCATACCGGCCGGAGTGGTCGTATCGCACTTTGTCGGCGTTGAATTTGAATCGCGTCGAAGCGACGAGTGCGCAGTCTTTCACGACTAGCCCTTCGGGCAAAGCGAGACGTGGGTGGATGGTCTCCTTCGTGACTGGGTTACGGATGTACTCCGTCTCGATCTCCAGCGCGTCGCCGGCGCGAACGTGCGGAAGGCGCCCCTCCGCGTCCACCTTGTACGGGACAAAGTTCGGACCTTGCAGCTCCGTGAAGGTCTTGCGGAAGATCGCCCATGGCCCGCCCGACCTGCCTTCCACGAGCGCGCGCAACGCATCGCGTTGTGCGGTGTCGGCGCGCTCGTCGATGAGCGTGGTCGCGACACCATTCCCTTCGTGGATCGCAGCCGGCCAGTTCGCGTATAGCCCGACGCAGAGGCCGCTCAGCTTCACATCGCCGTAGATCCCCTGCTCCAACTGCCACGTCCACCCGCCCTCGCACTTCCCGGTCGTCGGCCGGCCGTTCACATTGCAAGGACATCCGTAGTCGCAGTTGCATGCAATGACCAGGGTTCCCTTCATGTTCCAAGCGGGTGTCTTCGTCTCAGCCAAGGTTTTCCCCTTTCACATCCGTGCGCCAACAGACATCGCGAGCTCCGGGCGGGCAAGAACGATCACCGCGGCCGCGATGAGCAACGTGCCAGCGATCCGGCCGAAGATGATCCCCTCTGGTCGCAGCTTCTCGACAAGGACGACGAGCGCAATTCCAACCGCCCAGACCAGGCTCATGGCTCCGACGCCGACGAAGAGAGCCATCAACGCCCAGCAGCATCCAAGGCAATAAAGTCCGTGCTCGATCCCAAGACGCAGCTGGCCCGAAAGCCCGCGGTGCCAGTGCGTCAACAGGAAGTCCGCGGGCGTGCGGCACGCGCGAAGGCACGTCGCCTTAACAGACGTGAACTGGTACACGCCCGCAAGCAGCAGGATCGCGGAGACGGCCAATGCGCGTTGCTCAGGCATGAGGATCGAGCTTGCGGCGATACCAGCGCCCCACACCACGATCCCCACCGATGCCCACACAATCAGGTAACCGGTTACGAATGCGGCCGACCAGAGCTGGGTGCACAAACGACCATCCGCGCCGAGCCGGTGCAGGCGGATCATCGGCGTCGCCGACGGCAGCATCATCGCCGCCATCATCACGGTCCACGTGCCGAGAAACGGCCCCAGCGCCTGGTCCATTTCGCCTCCCCGGGCGCGGAGTGTAGGTCCGCTCCGCCGACTTGCCCTCTCGGTCCGCGACCGTGCAACGGCCCGCATAGCGCCTGACGTTTGGGCTGGGTGCCGCGTTAACCCCTGGACGACTTCAGGAGTGGAGAGAGCCAGTGGAGCTAGCCAAATCGCTCACGCGTTCGCTCGGCATCCTCGCCGTCTTCTCCGCCGCGGTCCTGTTCGGTAACAGCGGACCCGCGGCTGCAAGCAGCGGCACCAACCAGCTCTTGTGCTTCGACGGCACGACGGACACCGCGAACGGTGACACCGGCGGCGCCGTGTACGGCGGCGTCTGCACTCGCATAGCGAACGGCGCGACGCTCAACAACTCCGTGCCGGTCGGCTCCGGCGACTACTCGGGCGTCTACTACAAGACGTCGAGCCTCAGTGGCAAGCTGCTCGGCGACGTCACGCAGCTTTCGTTCAGCTACACCGGCATCCCGACCGCAGGATCGCCGCGGATCAGCTTGCCGATCGACGTCACCGGCGACGGCACGACCGACTTCTACGCGTTCATCGGCGCCTTCTACTGCAACGACGGCGCGGGTCTCGTTGACCCGATCCACGACTCGACCTGCACGATCTTCTACACGGGCGGCCCGGTGAGCGGCTATCCGAACTGGGCGGCGTTCGTCGCGGCGCATCCGACGTGGCACGTCGGGGCGATCCCGTTCGTCATCGCCGATGACGCCGGGTTCTGGACAGTCAGCAACGTCCATCTCGGAGAGAAAGTCAGCGAGCGGACGAACAAAGACGACTGCAAGAAGGGCGGCTGGATGGATCTCGCGCGTGCCGACGGATCGTCCTTCAAGAATCAGGGCGACTGCATCCAGTACATGAACACCGGCAAGTAACCAAAACCGACATACAGGCGCAAGGCGATGAGGGGCTCCCCGCGAGGGGAGCTCCTCGGTTTTATTGCGATCTCGGCGCTGTCCCAAACGCTAAGGTTGCGAACCGATGACCGACAAACGCAGGCTCGGCGCCGCGATGATGCTCGGCGCAGCCGCCCTGGTCGTCTTCGCGTATCTGCTGTCTGGCTATGCCGGCTGGTTCTCCTGGGTCCTCGTGGCGATCGCCGCGTTCAATTTCGTTCGCGGCCTGTTTTGGTTCTTGAACCGAGGTGGCTGACAGCGTTTGACAGGCCCATTCCCGCAGGATGGAATGGACCTCGCATGGCCACCCTCGAACGGACCTTTCCGTTCCCGCGCGCGCGTTACACGGGGATCCTCGAGTGGATCACGACGACCGACCACAAAAAGATCGGCGTCATGTACCTCGTCACGACGTTCTTCTTCTTTCTCACCGGTGGCTTGCTCGCGCTAGGGATCCGCACCCAGCTGGCGACGCCGGACACGGGCTTTCTCACC
>VBEU01000203.1 GCA_005883775.1 Chloroflexota bacterium
ACCGCCTCGCTCGGGGGATGGAAGCATCGCGGAGCGCTTCTTGTGGGCGCCGCGTTCGCGCACGGCACGCTGCTGATCTTCTTTGGGCTTCAGCACACGGTTGTCGGCGCGCTGGTCTTCGTCGGGCTGACGAGCCTCGCGGTGATGGTCTATCTGGGGATGGCGAACACCCTCATGCAGACCCGGACACCCGACGCGCTGCGCGGACGCGTGATGAGCGTGCAGACGATGGTCTTCATCGGATTCATGCCGCTAGGGCAGATGTTGCTCGGATCGGTGGGGACGCTCGTCGGGATCAACAACGCGTTCCTGGTCGGCGGCGTGATCGTGACACTGCTTGCGGGGTACGCCGCGCTTCGCGTCAGCGCGTTACGGGAGGCGGTCGCGAGCGCGCCGCCCCGTCCGGCGACGAGCTCCTAGATCGCCCGCGGGCGTGCGGCGGGGGTCTTTGGCGCCACCCGAGGTTCTGGCGATGTGCGCTCGCCGCCCTTGCGCCCGGCGACCTTCTTTGGGACCCCGAGTCGGTCCTGGTAGCAATGGGCGCAAAGCATCGCGTCCTCAACAGCGAGCTGGATGTATGCGTCCGACCCACAATCGGCGCAGCGACCCGGTACAGCCCGGTCCATCATCAGGAAGAGGCGTGCACGATTACGGCCATGGATGAGTCTCTCCAAGCGCAATTGACAAGGCCCGAGGGGCTCGAGTAGTCTCTAGAACATCCGTTCTAACAACCTGGATGTGGCCAGCGGCAGGTGGAAACGGACGGTTCGCGAACGAACAAGGGGAGCGACGTGGCGGAGAACGGACTGGCCCGTGCTATCGCACGCATCGAAGGACGCTTTGGCGTACACGCGCTTGCGCGCGGCGATACAAGCGAGCGCCATCGGAGCGAGCTCGTCATCGCGACAAAATCGTCACTCGATGATGTGATCGGCGGCGGACTCGTTGCTGGCGAGCCCATCGCGTTCGTCGGTCCACCAAGCGTTGGAAAGCTTCAGCTCGCCCTCCGCGCGACCGTCTCCGCGCAGGCGCAGGGCGGGATGGCCGCGTGGATCGATCCGACGGCGTCATTCGATCCGGTTGCTGCAGCCCGCGCGAACGTCGATCTCGAGCGACTCATCATCGTGCGCGCGCGCGGCACGGGCGTCGCGCTTGCGACGGCCGCGGCCCTGCGCAGCGAGGGATTTCGCCTGGTCGTCGTCGACGTCGGCGACCCTCTGTTCGGGGGGATGAATGTCGATGACATCGCGCCGGCGCTCTCCGCGGTCCGCGGATCGCCTGCCGCGCTCCTCGTCGTCGCGGGCGAGCCTGGGCGACGCGTTGCGATCCCCACGTTCTTCTTCGAGCGCGTCGCGTGGGAGCGTCGGTTTGATCGCACCGTGGGGTGGTCGTTCGCGGTAGGACGCGCGCACGCGAGCGATCGCGCGCTCTTCTGTGTGACATCGCTCGCCGGCGAGATCGCCGATCTTGGCACGCGTGCCGAACTCGCCAGGGTCGCAGTTTGAGAGATCCAGTAACGCTCGCGATCGTCGTCGCGGATGCGCCCGAGCTGCATGGCCGGCTCCTCACGACGCTCCACGCGGCGCTCCCGCGCGTGGGCGTGCTCGATCCGTGTGCGTTCGCCTGCGATCTCGCCGGCACCGAAGAGCTCCTCGGCGCACCCAGTCGGGTGGCGCGAAACGTCTTGACGCGGTGCGCGCGCGTCGGCGCCCGCGCATCGGCGGGGATCGCGCCGACGCCCTTCGTCGCTCGCGTCGTGGCGGAGCGAACCCCACCGGGCGAGGTGCGCTCGGTCGATGATGGCCGCGCGTTCCTGGCGCCGTTGCCTCTCGATGTGCTCCCCGTCGATGTGAAGGTGCATGAGGAGCTGCGATTGCTCGGCCTGCGGACCGTCAGCGAATTCGCGGATCTCCCGCGCGGGTCGGTCTTCGATCGGTTCGGCAGTGCCGTCGCGCGCGCGCACGCGCTCGCGCGGGGCGAGTACGGCGACATGGTCCGGGCATCGGCTCCGCCCCGACGGCTACGTGTTCGGCGTTCGTGGGATGACGCTATCGGCTCGCGCGAGCAGCTCGTGTTCGCGCTGCGCGTGGTCGTCGACGAGATCTCCGCGACGCTCGCACGCGACGGCTTCGCCGCGCTCCGCCTCGAGCTGCGACTCGATCGCGAGGACGCCGGGCCCCTGCGCATCGAGCGCACCGTGCTTCCGCCGACCCGTGAGGCCGCAGCGCTGCTGCGCTCGCTCCGCTGGGCGCTTGAAGAGCGGAGCGAGCTCGGCCTCGTGACCGGTTGCGCGCTCGAGGTGCCCGAGGTCGAAGCCGCGCGCGGCCGGCAGATCGGTCTCTTCGCGCCGGACGGCGCGCGCACGGAAGAAGCGATCGCGACCGCGCGCTATCTGCGCGCCAAGCTCGGCAAGGGCGCGGTGCTGCGGGCGCGCGTCGCCGACGAAGCCGCGCGGCTACCCGAGCGCGCGACCGAATGGGTGGAGGTGATCGCATGAGACTGTTTGCCGAACCGCTTCCCGCGAAGCTCGTGTGGGACGAGGGTGAGCTCGTCGCCTTGATCGTCGCTGGCCATCGCCACACCGTCGTCGAGCAGATACGCGGTTGGCGCGTCGAAGCCGACTGGTGGAAGGACAGCGTGTCCCGCGACTACGTGACCCTGCGGACCGCGGATGGCCTGGTGTGCGATGTCTACGGAGACAGGCGCTCCGGTGCCTGGTGGCTGCAGCGCGTCATGGATTAGTCGAAAACAGGTCCGGTGTCGGGGCCGACGGGTTTCCCGACCGCTTTTGGCTCGCCATCGTTACGGAGATCGCTCGAGTGGGGGAGACCGCTTGCCCCTTCCGGCGCGTCTCCTGTGCGAGTGGCAGTTCTGAAAACGCTCGCGCTTATTGTTGCGGCCCTCGGGCTCGCGCTGGTCGAGCCGGTTTAGCGACCCATCTCCGCGTTCGTCGCGGAACGAGGGGATCACCTCGGCGGCGATCCCCACCGCTCTGGCCGGCGCATTCAGGAGCGATCCGAGAAAGCTCGCGTAGCTCGTGAGTGCCTCTAGGTGGCTCGCGCCGTAGAAATTCCTTCGACTCGCGAGGATCGCGATCACGCCGCTTGGGGTCTCGCCGCGCCCGGCGATCGGAACGACGACACCACTTCGGCTCCGCGGAACGGAGACTCCGATCGGACGGGCTTCGAGATCGTCGACGATCGAAGGGCGATTTTCGCTCGCCGCCGCAGCTACGGCCCCGGTCACCTCGCGATGCCCGATGAGCTCCTCGGGTGCGCCAGCACCTGCGACGAGCTCGAGGCCACCGCCCGGGACGGCCACGTAGATGAGCGCCGTGTCTCCCGGGACGATCTCGAGCGCGGCTTCGGCAAGGAGCTCCAGCGTCCTTGGCCCGAGTCCGGGCCCTAACGCGATGGTTGCTTCAGCGAGGGCATCCACGAGTCGCGCCCGCGGGACCAGCCGGCCTCGAACGAGGCGCATCGCTCCGAACCCGGCACCGATCGCGACGAGGGCGACGACGCCGATGCCGTTTCCGCCGATGCGCAGGACCGGCTCGCCGATCGCGTGATCGGTCGCATTCCAGAGCGCCGCGGTCACGATCGTTGAAAGGAGGGCGGTGGCGATGCCGATCTCTGGACCGAACACGGCGCCGGCGATGGCGACCGGTAGCATCGCTAACAGCGACGCGGATGCTCCGATCGCGGGCTCCGCCAGCAAGAACGCGCCCGTGTAGCCCACGAGAAGGATTCCGATCGCGGCGACCGCCTGCCGGCGACGAGCAAGAACACCCGATGGGCCACCCGGGATATTGCGAGCCGCCAGGATCACAGCCGAGCGCCGC
>VBEU01000204.1 GCA_005883775.1 Chloroflexota bacterium
CCGCCAGATGCACATGGTCATGAACCCGGTCCGCCGGGACGCGATCACCGGAGCGCCGACCGCCCAACCGGCGACCGCTCCGGCGCAGCCGCCGGCCGCTGCTGCCGTGTCACCGAAGCCCCCGACGCCCGGGCCACGTCCGGCGCCTGCCGCGCCGCGCCCGGCGGCCGCTCCCGCGCCCGCTCGGCCGCCTGCGGCGCGTCCTTCACCACCGCCGCGCGCACAACGACCCGCCTGAGCAATAAACTGGTCGTTCACGTCGCCTTTAGACCGGAGGTCGTTCAGCGTGCCCAAGATCAAGAGCCATAGCGGCGCCAAAAAGCGGTTCGAGTTCACCGGGAGCGGCCGCCTCCGTCGTGCGAAGGCGTACAAGGGTCACCTCAACCAACACAAATCGCCGTCGCGTAAGCGCCGTCACGCAGGGAAGGCACTCGTGGCCAAGGGCGATCTGCAGCTCGTCCGCAAGCTACTGCCGAACCTGAAGGGAAGGAGCTAAGGGATGTCGCGGGTGAAGCGCGGAGTCGCCGCGCACAAGAAGCACAAGAAGCTGCTCTCGCAGGCAGAGGGCCGTCGGGCATCAAAGCACAAGCTCGTGCGCCCGGCCCGCGAGGCCGCCATGCATGCGCTGCGCTACGCCTATCGCGATCGCCGCGCCCGGAAGGGACAGTTCCGCGCACTGTGGATCGCGCGCATCAACGCCGCGGCGCGCGACGCCGGCGTTTCGTACAGCCGACTCATGGCTGCGCTTCGCCTGGCGGGGATCGATCTCGACCGCAAGGTCCTCGCCGACATGGCGATCCGCGATCCCAAGGTGTTCCGTCACTATGTCGACCTGATCAAAGAGAAGTCGAGCCAGCAGACCAACAAGTCATAAGCGCGTCGAAGGAGAGCAGTACCGCGACACGCGGCGCCACAGAGAGACCGGCACAGGTGAAAGCCGGTCGCGCCGACCGCGCGGGAATTCGCTCCGGAGCTGACCGGCAGAAAAGCCGGTCCGGGTGAAGCCCGATAGCGCTTCGACCGAGCGTCCTCCTCTTTAGAGGAGGGAACACGGGTGGTACCGCGGAGGCCCGCCTTCGTCCCGAAACGAACGGCGGGCTTTGTGTTGCCTGGAGGAGGACGCGCGATGGCGGGTGAAGACCTGAAAGACCTTGCGGACCGCGCCGCGGCCGAGATCGCCGCCGCAGCAGACGAGGCCGCGCTCGAGGCCGCCCGCGTGAGGTACCTAGGCCGCAAGGAAGGTGCGCTCACGGAGGCGACCAAACGCATCGCCGCGCTCCCGCCGAACGAGAAGCCGGCCTACGGCGCCGCCCTGAACGACGCGAAGCGCCGCATCGGGGCCGCACTGGATCAGCGCGGCGCCGCCCTTCGCGAATCCGCGCTCGCGCGCGATCTCGGCGGCGAGCGCGAGGACATGACCCTCCCGCCGCGGCGGGTGCGCGTCGGTCGCCTGCATCCGATCACGCAGACGATCCGTGAGGTCTCGCGCATCTTCGGCACGCTCGGCTTCGAGACCGTCGAGGGTCCTGAGATCGAGTGGGACTACTACAACTTTGAGGCGCTCAACATTCCGGCAGGTCACCCCGCGCGTGAGAAGTGGGACACGCTCTGGATCTCCAATCCGCTCGGAGACGATCCCTCGCGGCCCATTCTTGGACGGACACATACATCGCCGATGCAGGTTCGGGTGATGGAGAAGCGCAAGCCGCCGATCCGGGTCGTCGTTCCCGGGCGCTGCTACCGGTACGAGGCCACGGATGCCATCCGCGAGTCGATCTTCTTCCAGTACGAAGGCCTCGCGATCGACGAGAAGCTCACGATGGCCGACCTCAAAGGGACCCTCTACGCGTTCGCGCGCCAGGTCTTCGGAAGCGATCGCAAGATCCGGTTCCGCATCGATTACTTCCCGTTCACCGAGCCGTCCGCCGAGATCGCCTTCGACTGCTTCGCGTGCGAGGGCCGCGATCCCGCCTGCCACGTGTGTGGCGGCGATGGCTGGATCGAGGCCGCCGGCTGCGGCATGGTCCACCCCGACGTCCTTCGCCGCGTCGGCTACGACCCCTCTCAATATCAAGGCTTCGCATTCGGTGGAGGCATCGAGCGCCTCGCGATGCTCCGTACTGGCGCGCCCGACATCCGGCTCTTCTATCAGAACGACTTGCGGTACCTGGAGCAATTCTGATGTCGCGTGTTGGCGTGCTGCCAGGGCCGAAACCGCTGCTTCGTGTGGCGCAGCCAGTTCCGAAACCCTCTTTACGTGATGGGGACCCCCCGGCCTCCGGCCGGATCCCCATCCCGCGGGGGCCCTCGGAACTGCCTGCGCCCGCTCGCATCGAGTTGCATCCATGTTGATCACAGTGCCGGTTTCGTGGCTGCGCGAGTACGTCGATATCACGGTGCCCATCGACGAGCTTGCCCTCAAGCTTCATATGTCGAGCACGGAGGTGAAGGGCGTCGAGCGTCCGTGGTGGGACGACAAGATCCGCACGGCGCGCGTCGAGAAGCTCGCGAAGCACCCGAATGCCGACAAGCTGCAGCTCGCGACCGTCGACTACGGCGCGGGCGCACAGAAAACGGTCGTGACGGGTGCGACGAATCTCACTGAGGGCGCGATCGTTCCGTACGCCGACGAAGGCGCGACGATCATCGACGGCCACACGGGCGAGCGCACGATCCTGCGCGGCAAGCCGATGCGCGGGATCAAAAGCGAGGGCATGGTCCTCTCGGAGAAGGAGCTCGGCCTCAGCGACGAGCACGAGGGGATTCACATCCTCGACGCGAATCTCCCCGTGGGCGTAGCGCTCCGCGAGGTCCTCGGTGAAACAGTCCTCGCGCTCGAGCTCCAGCCGAATCGCCCCGATTGCCTCGGGGTCGTCGGCATTGCCCGCGAGGTCGCCGCCCTCCGCGTATCGAGGATGACCACGCCTGCCCGCGGTTCGCAGCGGCGCTGCTCACCGGAATCCGCATCGGCCCGTCACCCGCGTGGATGCAGACGCGTCTGGTCGCTGCGGGTATGCGCCCGATCGACAACGTCGTCGACGTCACGAACTACGTCATGCTCGAGCTCGGCCAGCCCCTCCACGCCTACGACCATCGCAGGCTGCGCGGCGGACTCCTGGTCGCGCGGCAGGCTCGGCGCGGCGAGTCGCTCCGAACGCTCGATGGAGTCGACCGCCTCCTTCCTGAGGGCACGCTCGTGATCGCAGACGCCGAGCGGGCGCTCGGGATCGCGGGGATCATCGGTGGCGAGGATTCGGAAATCCGAGCCGACACCACGACCGTGGCACTCGAAGCGGCGTCCTTCGAACCTCGAGGGATCGGTCGAACCGCGACGAAGCTCGACATGCGAGGCTCGTCTGGGAGCGCGGCGGCCCGCCGATTCTCGTGGGAGCTCTCGCCCGACCTCGTGCCGGTCGCCCTCGCGCGTGCCTGCCGGCTGCTGCGCGAGCATGCCGGAGCAAAGGTCGAGGGCGTCGTGGATCGCTATCCCAACCCTCGCGCGAGAGTGAACGTCCGGATGCGTTTCTCCGACGTCCCGCGCGTCATGGGGATCGAGATCGATCCCGCCGAGACGCTGGACATTCTTCGTCGGCTGCAGTTCACCGCGGCGGCGGACAGCGACACGCTCGTCGCGACACCGCCGGTGGTGCGGACCGACATCGCGATCGCCGAGGACATCGTCGAGGAGGTCGGCCGCATTGCGGGCTATGACCGCCTACCGATACGAGTACCGGATGGCCCGCTGCCGCTCGCCGAACGGCATCCGCTCGAAGAGTTTCGCGAGCGGGTCCGTGACGGTCTGGCGGGATTCGGTCTCCAGGAGATCGTCTCGTACTCGCTGATCGACCCCGCATGGTTGAAGCAGCTGACGGCCGATGGCTCTTGCATCACGCCGGAGCCTCTGCGCGTCGTGAACCCGACCACAGTGTCCCAATCCGCGGCCCGGCCCACGTTGCGAGCGAGCCTGCTCGACACCGCGCGACGCAATCTGCGGCACCGATCGTCCGTCGCGATCTTCGAGATCGCACCTATCTATCTACCGAGGCGCGCGGATCTACCCGTGGAACGCTGGACCGTCGGCGTCCTTCTCTCCGGAAACGCGCAACCGGTGAAGGATGGAGAGATGTGGCTCGTGCCCGAGCGCCGCTTCGACGTGCGCGACCTGCAAGGCATCGTGTCCGGTCTCGCGGAGCTCGTCGACGTGCAGATCCCCGGCGAACGAGTGGACGCACCCGGCCTGCATTCGGGGCGCAGCGTCGCACTTGGCCGCGACGGTACGACGCACCTGATCCTGGGCCAGCTCGACCCGCGCGTCGCCGAGACGTGGGGAGTGCCGGTCGAGACGTTTCTCGCCGAGATCGATCTGGCCTCCTGGCACGAGGCCTCACGGACGCCACGCGTGGTCACGCCGGCGCGTTTCCCAACGGCACTCCGGGACCTCGCCGTCGTGGTCGACGAGGCGACCCCGTACGGCGACGTCGAGCGCGAGATCCGGGCGGCCTCCGGAAAAGACCTCGAGTCCGTGGCGCTTCTCGATCTCTATCGCGGTCCGCAAGCCGGGGCGGGGAAGAAGTCCTTCGCGGTCCGTTTGGTGTTCCGGTCGGGTGCCGGGACCTTGGGCGAAGCGGACGTTGACCGCCTGGTCAAGCGCATCACGGGCCGTCTCCAGCACGCCCTCGGCGCTACGATTCGGGACTGACGAGCCCGGACCGGTCAGACCGGGACTGAACCCGCGCGCAGCCGGGGTGGTACCCAGATAGACTCGGCGCCCAGCGCCAGGGAGGTGTGTGAACTAGTGGAGAAACGTTACTTGCGCAGAGGGCTTGCCCTCGCTGTCACAGCATCGATCGCACTCGCGGCCTGCACAACGCCGGCGACGACCGGCACCAGCCCCTCGCCAGGGGCATCCGCGACCACAG
>VBEU01000205.1 GCA_005883775.1 Chloroflexota bacterium
GAGGTCGGGAAGCTTCAGGCGACGACGCTGATCGTCGCGGCGGACGCCGACATCTTCCCGCCGGCCCACGCGGTCGAGGTGTTCGGGCTGCTCGGCGGCGGAAAGCGCGACGGCGGCTGGGATGGTTCGGGCCGACCGAAATCGCAGCTCGCGATCCTCCCAGGGCTCACGCACTACAACATCGGCAGCGCACCGGCGTTGTCGGCCGTGGTGATCCCGTTCCTCGAGGGCTGACGCCGGCCCCGCCAAAGGGAAGTCTTCCCGACACAAAAGAGCCCACTTAGACGCGTCCGAGACCGCGCCCAGCCAGGCCGAGCATGCTGCCGCTTGCTCGACGGGTCTAGTGTTGCCCGCCAGTCGGGAGGAAGGGCGTGGCTTCGACGCATCACGGTCGTTCGGATCGCACAGCCTTGCTGCGACGGCTCGTGTCCGCCGCGCTGGCCGCTCTTCTCGTGAACGTCGGGGTTCCGAGCGGATCCTTCGCGGCTGCGGACGATTCAAGGACCTACATCGTGGTCTTCCGACCGGGCGTCTCCGCCAACGCGAAGACCGATGATGTCGAGCGACGGTTCGGTTTCTCGAGCGACTTCCGCTACGCGAGCGCGCTCCAGGGATTCGCCGCCCGCCTGAGTTCGCTCCAGCTGGCGCGCATGCGCGCCGATCCCGACGTCGCCTTTATTTCAGCCGACCGCGTTTTGCACACGATCGGGGTTGTACCGATCAAGGCCGGCGACACGGCGCCGCCGGGCGTGCGGCGTCTCGGCGCGGCGACCGCGACCACGGTGCGCGAGGCTTCGACCACGAACGTCGCCGTCATCGACTCGGGGATCGACCTCTCGCACACGGACCTGAACGCGGTGAACGGTAAGAACTGCATCAGCGGCGGAAACGCGCGTGACGACAACGGTCATGGCACTCACGTCGCTGGCACGATCGGCGCGAAGAACAACGGCGCAGGCGTCGTCGGCGTCGCACCCGGAACGAAGCTCTACGCGGTCAAGGTCGTCAACGCGCAGGGCAGCGGCACCGACGCGCAGGTCATCTGCGGCATCGACTGGGTCACCGCGAACGCGGCGACGCTCGGCATCAAGGTCGCGAACATGAGCCTGGGCGGGCCCGGCGCGGACGACGGTAACTGTGGCAATACCAACGCCGACGCGCTTCATCGGGCGATCTGCAACTCGGTCGCGGCCGGCGTCACCTACGTCGTCGCGGCCGGCAACAGCAGCGAGGACTTCTCCGCGGACGTGCCGGCGAGCTACAACGAGGTGCTCACCGTCACCGCCATGGCCGACTTCGACGGGCTTCCCGGGGGAGTCGGCTCGCCGAGCTGCGGCGACGGTTATTTCGAGCAAGATGACTCCGCGGCAGGCTTCAGCAACTTCACGACCGATGGAAGCGCCGACGCGGCTCACGCCATCGCTGGGCCCGGCGTCTGCATCCTCTCGACCTGGCCGGGCAACAAGTACCAGACCATCTCCGGCACGAGCATGGCCTCACCCCACGTGACTGGGGTTGTCGCGCTCTGCTTCGGCGAGAAAGGCGCGGCCGGTCCCTGCACCGGTCTCACGCCGGCACAGGTGATCGCCAAGATGCGCGCGAACGCCGCGGGGCACACGGCATCGGATCCCGCCGCGGGCTTCCTCGGCGATCCGAGTCACCCGATCGACGCGTACTACGGCTACCTCGCGTGGGCCGGCGCCGTCGACACCGTTGCCCCCGTCATCACGTCGGTGAGCGCGAGCGCGATCACGCATGAAGCGGCGAAGATCACCTGGACAACGGACGAAAATGCGGACGGTCAGGTCGAGTACGGCACGACGTCGGCGTACGGATCGACGACGCCGGTCGCGTCGACGTTCATGACGAGCCACGCGATCGGGCTGAGCGGTCTGAGTCCGACGACTCTCTACCACTACCGCGTCAAGAGCCGCGATGGGTGGGGAAACCTCGCGGTCTCAGGCGACTTCACGTTCACGACGACGATCCCGTTGTCGGATCTCGCGCTCACGGGCACGGTCTCACCAGAGCCCGCCAATGTCGGCGACACCCTCACGTACCAGCTCACGCTCAACAACAAGGGACCGGCGCGCGCTTCGGGTGGAACGCTTTCAGTAACTCTCGGGACCGGGCTCACACCGGGAGCCGCGACACCGAGTCAGGGAAACTGCGGCACGGCTGGACAGGTCGTGAGCTGCAACGTAGGGACGGTCGAGGTCGGCGGCCCCACCGCTCAGATGCTCGCCGATCATCCAAGTGGATTCTGGCGTGTGGGTGATCCCGCGGGCAGCGCGACCGCCGCGGATGCGAGCGGCAACGGTCTCGTGGGCGCAGTCGATCCCGGAGTGGCACTCGGGCAGGCCGGCGCACTGAGCGGTGACACCGCCGCCACGTTCAACGGCAGCGGCGCCACGATCACCGTTGCCGCGAGCCCGCGGCTTGAGCTGACGAGCGCGGTCTCGGTCGAGGCGTGGGTGCGGCCCACCGCCGCCGGGCAGAACGGCGGCATCTTCGAAAAGACCGTGAACGGCTGGGTGAACAGCCAG
>VBEU01000089.1 GCA_005883775.1 Chloroflexota bacterium
CGCCGGGCAGGGCTCCTCCCCGATGATCTGGGATCCGCTCCCGTGGCCTCGCGAGGCGGTCGTGACGGTCAACGGACGCCCGACGCGCGTTCGGTCCGGTGGGCTCGGCGTCGCGCCGGTGGTGGCGGCGACAGCGCCGCCGGTGATAGCCGACGGCGATGGCGCGATCGAGAACGGCTTCCTGCGCGTGGAGGTCGAGCCAGACGGGAGCTTTGTCATCGTCGACAAGGCCACGAGCGAACGCGGCGGCCGGCAGAACCGGCTGATCTCGGAAGGCGATCGTGGCGACGAATACACCTATTCCTACGCCGGGCCCACCGTCGGCTCGGAAGGGGTCTCCGGGACCCGCGCCACATCGGTGGCTGGCGACCGCGCGACGGCGACGGTAGAGCTCGTCCTGCGCTTACCGGCGCGCATTCGCGACGACCGGCTCGCCAGGTCACCCGAGCTCGTGGACTGCCCCGTCAAGGTCGAGATCTCGCTCGACGCGGGAGAGCGACGGGTCGACGTCACGCTCGAGGTCGACAACCGCGCCAGCGATCATCGCCTGCGCGTTCTGTGCGAAACCGGGACCCGCGCGCTCACGCATCAGAGCGGCGCGGCGTTCGCCCTACTCGAGCGGTCGAACCGCTTCGAGGTGCGCAAGCGGTGGATCGAGCCGCCGACGTCGGAGGCGTGTCTGCACGACTTCGTCGCGGTTAAGGGTGCGACCAAGGGACTCGCGGTCGGAGTCGACGGACTGCGCGAGTATTCCGTGCTCCACGATGGCGGCACGATCGCGATCACGTTGCTCCGCGCAGTCGGGTTCCTCTCGCGGGGCGACCTTCCGGAACGCCGAGGACACGCCGGGCCCGAGCTCGCGACGCCGTCGGCGCAGTGCATCGGTACTCGCTCCTATCGCTATGCGGCCGTGCCGCTGGACGACCGGACCGATGTCACCCGCGCCGCGCGGACGATCCAAGAGTGGTTGTCGACTCCTCTCGTTGTCCTGGGTGATGGCCGTCCACGCAAGGCGATCGCATTCGTGGATCCCGTGACGCCGCTCGTGATGACCGCGCTGCGGGCCGGGCCCGATGGGACCCTCGTCCTGCGGATCGCGAACCCGCAGCGTGAGAAGGCGTCCGGCGCGATCCGCTTCGACCGCCCGATCCGCGCTTCGCGCCCGGTCGATCTGCGTGAGGGTGACGTCGGTCTCGGCAACACCGGACTCGACGTGATCCGGACGGCGGCACCGCTCGACGTCGATGGCGATGTCGCGCGGGCACATCTGGCGGGGTACGAGATCGGTACCTGGGTCGTGCAGCTGGCCTGAGAGGCCGTGCGCACGAATGTGCGACGACCCGCGCACGAATGTGCGACGGCTTCGCACGAATTGAGGACAGACACGCGCGCGTTCGCCGACTACGTTTCACGTGCGCGAAAGACGGGGGCCACGGTTCTCTTCGTAGTTGCCGCGATGGCGGTGCTCAGTCTCTCCTCGAGCGCCGAGGGCGGCCCGCCCTATCGCCGCACGACGCCGCGCGGATCGTTCGGGGCGGATGGCCCCGAGCTCCTCGTCGGAGTGCCCGGCGGCCGCGCGTGGGGGATCGAGAGCGCGCTCCTCCCGGTCCCGGCAGAGCGCACGGGATTCCGGGCGACGATCGAGGTCAGAGACCCCGAGGTGCGCGAAGCGTTTGTCCGGGTGGCCTGGTACGACCGCGCGACCGGACGGCCTCGCCAGTTCGCCCTGACCGATGCCACCTTCGTCCATGCGGGCGAAACCACGTCGGTCGTGGTCGCCCTCGATCCGCCGGCCGGCGCCATCGCGTACCGGCTCCGTGTGCTGGCGCGTCTTCGCTCGCCCGCGGCGCTTTCGGCGTCCGACGCTGTGAGGGTCGCGTTGTCATCGCCTTTTTCCTGGCTGGCGGGCTTTCCGCCCATACGGCTGCTGCCGTAACGGCGTCTATTCGGGCGCCGGGCCGAGCGTGCTGACAGGCGACGTGCCCGCTTCGCGGCGCTGGGACATACTTGGGGCGAGATGGCGACCGTCACCTACGACCACGTCACCAAGCGCTTCGGCGACTTCGTCGCGGTGAACGACTTGAACCTCGCCGTGCGCGACTCCGAGTTCCTCGTGCTGGTCGGACCCTCAGGGTGCGGCAAGACGACCGCGCTCCGGATGCTCGCCGGCCTCGAGGAGCAGACAACCGGCGACATCCGCATCGGCGAACGCGTGGTGAACGACGTTCCGCCGAAAGATCGCGACATCGCGATGGTCTTCCAGAACTACGCGCTCTACCCGCATATGAGCGTGTACGACAACATCGCCTTCGGCTTGAAGCTCCGCGGCATGCCCAAGCAGGAGATCGACCGACGGGTGAACGAGGTCGGCAAGATGCTCGGCATCGGTCAGCTCCTCAAGCGCAAGCCGAAGGAGCTCTCAGGTGGCCAGCGGCAGCGCGTCGCCGTCGGCCGCGCGATCGCGCGGGAGCCCGCGGTCTTCCTCATGGACGAGCCGCTCTCGAACCTCGATGCGAAGCTGCGCATCCAGACGCGCGCGATGCTGCAACAGCTTCACCAACGGATCCGCCGTACGACGATCTACGTCACGCACGACCAGGTCGAGGCGATGACGATGGGCGATCGGATCGCCGTGATGAACGACGGGAAGCTTCAGCAGCTGGACACGCCCGAGACGCTGCACGAGCGGCCCGCGAACCTCTTCGTCGCGGGATTCATCGGCTCGCCGTCGATGAACTTCTTCCCCGCGAAGGTCACGGGATCGAACGGCCAGGTCGTCGCCGACGCGGGTTTCTTCAAGGCACCGCTCAGCGGAAAGGCCGCCGAGGCGGTCGGTCGCGACGTCATCCTCGGGATCCGGCCTGAGGACATCAACGATATGGCGACGGAACGGCAGGATGGACAGCTCCCGATCGACGCGAAGGTCGAGGTCGTCGAGTTCCTCGGGAACGAGCTGCAGCTTCTGCTCACGGCAGACACTACGAACTTCATCGCTCGGGTCGGCACGCAGACGCAGACCAAGCCTGGGCAGACATTGCGCGTGGGGCTGAATCTCAAGAAGCTCCACGTCTTCGATAAGCAGACCGAGGCAGCGTTGCGGTGACCCTTCGCGGGTCCACGAGCGACTTTCCGCTCGAGTCGGTCATAGGGCTCCTCGCGGGCACATCAAAGACTGGGGAGCTGCAGGTACGCGGCGACGGGAAAGTCGGCGCGCTCGGCTTCGCGGGTGGACGCCTCGTCGCAGCGGTCATGGACGGCGAGGGCGGCGAGAATGCGCTCGGCGCGATCTTCGCGATCTCTCAAGCCGACTTCGAGTTCACGCCGTGGGAGTCCGCACCCGAAGCAAATCTCGAGGGCGGCGACCTCGTCTCCCTGCTGAAGCGCGCCGCCGAGGCGCGCGATCGGATCTCGAACATCCGCGCGTCGATACCCGACGACCGCATGCGCTTCCGTCTCTCGGAGAAGGCCGCCGACCAGGGCGCGGTCACCTTCACGCCGGAGCGCTGGCGCGCGCTCCTCGCTGTGAACGGGGAGCGCGACGTGGCCGCGGTCGCTGAGCAGCTTCGCCTCGGGAAAATGCAGACACTCACCCTTCTTTCGGGCCTCGTGAAGGACGGCGTGATCGAAGGATTGCCCCCGGCCGAGAACCGGTCGGCTGCGACCGAGCGACCGGCTCCGTTTGCCGCTCCCGAGGCTGCGCCGCCGCCCGAGCCCAAGCCGGCGCAGCCAGCGGAGGCCTCCTCGCCGTATCCCGAGGCGCCGCGACCGACCCCGGACTGGTCGAGCACTCCGTCCCGGCAGGCCCCGGAACCCGCGATGGAGGAGCGAGCGCAGCCCGATCACGAGTGGAAGACGAGCAGCCCGGATTGGGCGGCCCCGGCGGAGGCAGCCGCCGCGCCGGGATCAACTCCCCCGCCACCGGAGATCCGAGAAGATCTGCAGAGCGAGATCGCGCAACGCATGGGCGGGTTCGGCCCCGTGCCGGAGCCACCAGCCCCTGGGGTCGAAGTACCCCCCGCGGTCGACGATCGGCTGTCATCGCTCTCAGGCCTGTTCGCGCCAGGGCCCGCGGCGAACGCGCCACAGCCGCAGGCTCCCGCGCCCGCGGCAAAGCCGCCGCCGGGCGAGCCAAAGGACTGGTGGCGTGCCCCGGGTGGAGGTAGGCCCGCCGAATCGTGGACCACCCCGCCTCCGGCCTCGACCGAGACACCCGCGAACGCGTGGGCACCCAGCGCCAAGCCGAAGGAGGCGCCCGCGAACGCCGATCCGTGGGGCGCGCCCGCTCCGGCCCCGCAGCGGGAGCCCCCGACGATGCGGGCCGTACCTTCGCGCGCGGAAGAGTGGGCGCCACCACCGCAGCAGCCCTCCGCCGGAGACGCGACCGCGGAAAAGAAGAAGACCGGTGGATTCCTGGGTCGTTTCCGTCGCGAGGACACGCCGGCACCGATCGCGCGCATCGAGCCCGCAAGCAGAGCCACCAGTAAGACAGGAAAGCTCGCCTCGCTCTCGAACGCCCTTCTCGTGGAATACAACAGCGGTGGCTACGGCAAGGGAAAGATCGAGACGCGCCTTGCGAATCTTCTGATGCGCGTCGACGAGCAGGCCGACCCGATCGATCGGCCGTTGCCGGTCGTCGACGATCTCATCGACGCGGCTGCGCTCGAGCGCGAAGGCTTCGACGAGCAACAGGCGGTCCCGTATCTCGCGACGCTCGTGCGACAGATCTACGAGGATGCGGAGCGCGCTTTCGGCAAGGACAAAGCGAAGAAGGGGTACAAGGCGGCGCAGCAGCAGGTGTTCGGGGCAGACGCGAACGCGCTGCAGTCGCCGGAGCTCGCCGGCAAGCTCCCCAAGGTCTGAGCCTCTATCTGGGCATCGATCTCGGTGCCTCGAACATCCGGAGTGTTATCGCCCGCGACGAGCAGCCGATCCCGCGCATCGTCACTCGTGACGAGCGGCCGACCCCGCGGACCGGCGCGGAGGACGTCATGGCCGCGATCGCGGAGAGCTCTCGGGCCGCGCTCGCCGCGATGGGGACAACCCCTCGCGAGCTCGCCGGCGCAGCGTGCTCGGCTCCCGGTCCGCTCAACCATCTCTCCGGGATCGTCTACGACGCCCCGAACATAAATGGCTTCGCCGACGTGCACCTGGCGGCGGGCCTCGCGAAAGCGCTCGGCATCGATTCGGTCTTCGTGGATCGCGACACGGTGATGGCCGCGATCGGCGAAGGAGTGGCGGGCGCCGCGAAGGGCGTGCGTGATTTCGTCTACGTGACCATATCCACAGGGATCGGCGGCGCGCTCGTGAGCGGCGGCCGAATGCTTCGCGGCGTCGGCAACATCGCCGGCGAGATCGGCCACTGGCCCGTCGCGCTCGAGGGACCGCGCTGCGGCTGTGGCAGCTACGGCTGCGTCGAGTCGCTCGCCGCCGGACGATTTCTCGCGGAGGCGTATGGCGTCGACGATGCCGCGCGCGTCTACGCCGCGGCCGCGTCGGGCGATGCGCGCGCCGTCGCGATCCTCGCGCGCGCCGAAGCAGCGCTCGGAAACCTCGCGATCACGCTCGTGAATGGCCTGAATCCGTCGCTCATCGTCATCGGCGGATCGATCGCCGAGCACGAGCCCGCGCACACGCTCGAACCGATGCGCCGCGCGATCGATACACGAGCGTTCCGCGTTGCCGCGGACGCGGTACGGCTCGTGCCGCCCGGCCTCGGACGCGACGTCGGCATGCTGGGTGCGGTGATCAGCGCTCGCGAACGGCTCGCGGGCCGAGGCGAATGGTTCCTCTAATCTTCTCGCACGGACACGCTCGATCGCTGGGGAGGCGTCCATGAAAGCTCGTGTCGCGATCAACGGGTTCGGCCGCATCGGCCGCCAGTTCCTAAAGGCGTCGCTCGAGAGACATCCCGAGGTCGAGATCGTCGCTCTCAACGACCTCGCCGACCCGAAGATGAACGCGCACCTCTTCAAGCACGACTCGAACTACGGCAAGTACCAGGGGGACGTCTCGGCGACCGCGGACTCGCTCGTGGTCGACGGGCGCACGATCAAAGTGTTGCAGGAGCGCGATCCCTCGAAGCTTCCCTGGAAGGCACTTGACGTGGACATCGTCGTCGAGTCGACCGGTTTCTTCACCGACGCGACGAAGGCAAAGGCGCACATCGACGCCGGCGCGAAATACGTGATCATCTCGGCCCCAGCGAAGAACGAGGACAAGACGATCGTGCTCGGCGTGAACGAGAAGGAGTTCGATCCGGAGAAGCACCACATCATCTCGAACGCTTCCTGCACGACGAACGGGTTGGCGCCGGTCGCGAAGGTGCTGAACGACGAGTTCGGTATCGAGAAGGGCTTTCTGACGACGATCCATTCCAAGACCCTCAGCCAGCGGCTGCTGGACACCGTCGCGAACGATCCGCGCGACGCGCGCGCCGCATCGGAGAACATCGTTCCCGCCGAGACCGGTGCCGCACGCGCCGTTGCACTCGTCATCCCCGAGCTCAAGGGCCGGTTCACCGGCATGGCCTTCCGCGTTCCGACCCCGACGGTGTCGGTGGTCGACTTCACGGCGACCCTCAAACGAGAGGTCACCAAGGACGAGGTCAATGCCGCATTCAAGCGAGCGTCCGAGGGATCCCTCAAGGGGATCATGGATTACACCGAGGAGCCTCTCGTATCCAGCGATCTCAAGGGCGACGCGCGTTCAACGATCGTGAGCGCGATCGACACGATCGTCCTCGGCAACATGGTGAAGATCATCTCGTGGTACGACAACGAGTGGGGTTACGCGTGTCGCCTTGCCGACATTACCGAGTTCGTCGCCTCGAAGATGCGCGTACCGGTGGCCGCTGGCCGCTAACGCGGCGGCGCTCTTTCACAAGCGGACGATCCGGGACGCCGACGTCCGCGGAAAGCGCGCCCTCGTGCGCGTCGACTTCAATGTGCCGCTCGAGGAAGGCAAGGTCGCGGACGACACGCGGATTCGTGCCGCGCTCCCAACTCTCAGCGCGCTCATCGAAGGCGGCGCGTCGCTGGGGCTCATCTCCCACCTGGGGCGCCCCAAAGGGACCGACGCCAAGCTCTCGCTCGCGCCCGTCGCGAAGCGCCTCGCCGAGCTCATCAAACGCGAGGTCCCGCTTCTCGACGACTCGGTGGGGCCACGCGTCGAGAAGGCTGTCCGCGCGATGGAGCCTGGCGATGTGCTGATGCTGGAGAATGTCCGCTTCCATCCGGAGGAAGAGCGAAACGATCCGGCCTTCGCGAGGCAGCTCGCTGCGGGCTTCGACCTTTACGTGAACGACGCGTTCGGGATCGCGCATCGCGCGCACGCGTCGACCGAAGGGGTCGCCCACCTGCTCCCGGCCTACGCGGGCCTGCTCCTTGAAAGGGAGCTCGTCGCGCTGGGCGGGATCCTCGACCGACCGGCCCATCCCTTCGTGGCGATCATCGGCGGCGCCAAGGTGAGCACGAAGATGGACGTGCTCCGCTCGCTCGTCCCGCGCGTGGACACCCTGGCGATCGGCGGCGGGATGGCGAACACCTTCCTCCTCGCGATGGGCCGTCCCATCGGGCGGTCCCTCGCCGAGCCGGAGAAGGAGACCGAGGCACGCCTGGTCACGGACGAGGTCGAAGGGAACGGAAAAGAGCTCCTCCTCCCGGTCGACGTCATCGCGGCGCCGTCAGCCGATGCCGAGGGCGCGTCCGGTGCAGGCACATACGAGGTCGACGAGGTGCCAAGCCACCTCGCGATCGTCGACATCGGCCCGCGCACGATCGATCGGTACGCTCGCGTCATAAAGAACGCGAAGACCATCTTCTGGAACGGCCCGGTCGGCGTCTTCGAGGTGCCCGCGTTCGCGAACGGGACGCGCCGGATCGCGGAGCTCATGGCCGAAAGCGGCGCCACGACGGTCGTCGGCGGAGGCGAGTCCGTCCAGGCGGTCGAGGAAGCGGGGCTCGCCGACAAGATGACGCACGTCTCGACCGGAGGCGGCGCGTCGCTCGAGCTTATCGAAGGCAAGACCCTTCCCGGGATCGCCGCGATCCCCGACCGGTGAGCGACACCAAGATCGCGTCGCTTGCCGCCCGCGAGATCCTGGATTCGCGCGGCGATCCAACGATCGCGGTCGACATCGAGCTCGCCGGGGGCGCGCGCGCGACGGCCATGGTGCCCTCGGGCGCGTCCACCGGCGCGCACGAGGCGGTCGAGCTACGGGACGGCGACAAGAAGCGCTATCGCGGAAAGGGCGTGCGCAAGGCCGTCCGGAATGTCGAGGAGACGATCGCGCCCAGGGTCATGGGCCGAGACGCGATGGATCAGCGCGGGCTCGATGAGGCCTTGATCGCGCTTGACGGCACGCCGAACAAAGCGAAGCTCGGCGCGAACGCGATCCTCGGCGTTTCGCTCGCGGCGGCGCGCGCCGCAGCCGCAGCGAAGGGCGTACCGCTCTATCGCCACCTCGCGACCGACGGAGCGGCGACATTGCCGGTGCCGCTCATGAACATCTTGAACGGCGGCAAGCACGCGACGGACTCCGCGGACATGCAGGAGTTCATGGTGGTGCCGATCGGCGCGCCAACGTTCAGCGAGGCGATCCGAATGGGTTCGGAGATCTTCCATGCGCTGAAGGACGTGCTGCACGAGCGTGGGATGGCGACGGGGGTCGGGGATGAGGGCGGTTTCGCGCCGTCCGGTCTCGCGACGAACGAGCAGCCGCTCGAGCTCATGCTCGCGGCGATCGAGCGCGCAGGGTACCGCGCCGGCGAGGACGCGGCCATCGCGCTCGATCCTGCGGCGACCGAGCTCTACCGCGACGGCGACTACGCGCTCGCACGCGAGCAGCGCTCGCTCGACTCGAGCGGAATGGTCGCGCTCTACGCGGACTGGACCGGGCGCTATCCAATCGTCTCGATCGAGGACGGTCTGGCGGAGGACGACTGGGCCGGGTGGAAGAAGCTGACCGCCGCGCTGGGGGATCGGATCCAGATCGTCGGGGACGACCTTTTCGTGACCAGCGTCGCGCGCCTGGAGCGGGGCATAAGGGAGAAGGCCGCGAACGCGATCCTCATAAAGGTGAATCAGATCGGAACGCTCACTGAGACCATCGACGCGGTCGCGCTCGCCAAACGCGCGGGATTCGCCACCGTGATCTCGCACCGCTCGGGCGAGACCGAGGACACGACGATCGCCGATCTCGCCGTCGCGCTCGGCACTGGCCAGATCAAGACGGGCTCGCTCTCCCGCACGGATCGCGTCGCGAAATACAACCGACTCATGCAGATCGAACGCGAGCTCGGCCCTCGGGCGCGCTACCCGGGCCGGGACGCATTCCCGCGCTCGCGAGGCGCCTAGCATCACGGCGTGCTTGTTCGGTCGCTCGATGAGCTGACCGCCGCGGATACAGCGGATGCCGGTGGTAAGGGTGCGAACCTCGGTGAGCTGCGGCGAGCAGAGTTCCCGGTGCCCGATGGATTCGTCATCACGACCGCGTCGTACGCACTCGCCGCAGAGGCCGCCGGAGTGACGGGAGAGACGCCCGCGACGGCACGCGTGCGTCTCGCCGCGTCGCCGGTCCCCGCCGGGATCGCGCATGCGGTTCGAGAGGCATACCGCGCGCTTGGCGCATCGGAGGTCGCCGTCCGCTCCTCGGCGACGGCCGAGGACCTGCCGGATGCGAGCTTCGCCGGCCAGCAGGACACGATGCTCGGTGTCTCTGGTGAGGACGCGGTCCTCGACGCCGTCCGGAGGTGCTGGGCGTCGCTCTGGAACGACCGCGCCGTTGCCTACCGCCAGAGCCACGACGTCCCGGCGGAAGGCCTTCGGCTCGCGGTGGTCGTGCAGCGCATGGTCGACGCGGAGAGCGCCGGTGTGCTCTTCACCGCGGATCCCATCACCGGACGGCGCCGTCGCGCCACGATCGAGGCGGTCCGCGGTCTCGGCGAGCAGCTGGTCTCCGGAGCGGTGAACCCCGACCACTTCGTTGTGAACACCCGATCCGACGCGGTCCTCGAGCGGCGAGGCGACATCCTGACCGATGCGCAGCTTCGCGAACTCGCCGCGCTCGGAGCGCGCATCGAGGATCACTTCGGCCGCCCCCAGGACATCGAGTGGGCAATCGACAGGGCGGGGAAGCTCTGGATCGTGCAGTCGCGCGACATCACCACGCTCTACCCGCTTCCGCCGACGGCACCGGATGACGAGAACGATCTACGCGTGTACTTCTCGGCGAATGTCGCGCAAGGCGTGTTCGATCCGTTCACGCCGATGGGCCTGCAGACGTTCCGGCTCCTGAGCTCCGCGTTCGCGACGGCGTTCGGGCGGCCGGTCAAGCATCCCGCAGCCGGCGCGTCGATCTACGCCGAATCAGGCATGCGCGTGTTCATGATCGGCGTCGCGCTCCCGCTTGCTGACCCTCGCCGCGGCTCTCCGCACCGGTGCGCCGCAGAGCGCGGTGCGCACGATGCTGCGACCGGACGCCACGCGAAAGAGAGTGCTGGCCGAGCTCGATCGAGCTATTGCGAGTGTCCGCATCCCGGAAACGTCGGCCCAGCGGCTCGACGCCTACGAGCAGCTCATCCTCACGTTCCCACCGCGGTTTTTTCCCCGCTTGGTCGGCATCGTGATCCCCGGCGTTCTGAGCTACGCGCTCGCGGGCCGCGTGCTCGGCGGGCGCGCGCGACCGGGCGAGCTGCAGACCGTCCTTCGCGGTCTTCCGCACAACCCCACGACGGAGATGGACCTCGCGCTCTGGGAGATCGCGCACGCGGCGCGCGAGGACCCGGCGTCGCGCGATGCTCTGCGCACGCGGCCTCCCGCCGAGCTCTCGGCCCAGTACCGCGCTGCCACGCTCCCCCCGCTCCTTCAGCGCGAGATGACGAGCTTCCTCCAGCGTTACGGGCACCGGGCGATCGCCGAGATCGATCTCGGCGTCAAGCGCTGGTCCGAAGACCCGGCGCATCTGCTCGGAGCGATTGCGAATTATCTCCGGCTGGGTGATCAGGCCACCGCACCGGACGTGCAGTTCGCACGTGGTGCGCGCGAGGCGGAGGCGATGATCAAAACGCTCGCGTCACGCGTCCACGGCCCGCGTCGCGCGATCCTGCGCTTCCTTCTGGGGCGGGTTCGGCTCCTCGGCGGTCTGCGCGAACAACCGAAGTTCCAGATCATGCGAGTCTTCGCGCTCGGCCACGCGCTCATCGCACCGGTGGGAGCGGAGCTCGTCTCTCGCGGACTGCTCGACTCAGCGGACGACGCGTTCTTTCTGACGCTGCCTGAGCTGCGTCGTGCGATCGCTGGCGAAGACCTGCGCGGGACCGTTGTTGACCGCCGCGCCGTCTATCGGCGCGAGCAGGGCCGCCGCCACGTACCGCGCGTCCTTCTCTCCGACGGCACCGACGCGGAGACCGAAATCGCCGCCCCGGCGGACGGTGCCATACGTGGCACGCCG
>VBEU01000206.1 GCA_005883775.1 Chloroflexota bacterium
AAGGCGTTCGCGCACGCTTGGCCAGTCCTCTTTGGTGATCCCGAAGACCACGCTCGTGCGGAGATGGCCGTCCGCGAGCACACGTTCGTTGCGGAGCTCGCCTTCTTTTGTAGCGCCGAGGCGGGCGATCGCATTTTGTGAGCGTTCGTTCCGTTTGTCGGTTTGCAGCCACACCCGGTTCGCTCTGAGTGTCTCGAACGCGTGACGGAGGAGTAGCAGCTTGCATTCGGTGTTCACCGGCGTCCGCCGCGCGCCCTTCCCGTAGAGCGTGTAGCCGATCTCGAGCGAGCGGTTGGGCGGGTCGATGTGCGCATAGCGCGTCGTACCGACAAGGACGCCGTCGGACTTTCGGATCACCGCGAACGGGAGCTGCGCTCCGAGGATCTGCTGGTCGAGTGCCCAACGGATGTAGCGCTCGTAGCCTTCGAGCCCTTTCGGCCGGGGGACCATCCAGCGCCAGATGTCGTCCTCGTCGGCGGCCTCGAAGAGCGCCTGGGCGTGCTCCATCCGCAAAGGGGTAAGCCGCACGAAGTCGCCCTCGACCGTTACCGGCCGGGGGTCGAAGTCCGGACGCGGCCGGCCCTTCACGATTCCCATCTTCACGTCGTCGATGTATCCGTCCTCGGTCCCGACGCCGTCACGCTCGATGCCCTCGACTTCGAACCCGACGGCCTTGTACATCGAGATCGCGCGATCGTTGAAGCCGACGACAGAAAGGCCAATGCGGTGTAGCCCGAGCTCATCGAAGAGGTAACGCAGAAGTGCATCCAGCGCGTCGCGGCCAAGATGCTTGCCCCAGAGATCGGGCTCGCCAATCCCGATGCCGATCTCGGCGCTCCGGCCCTTCGGGTGAAAGTCGCGGTAGTTCGCGAAACCGATCGGTCGGCGTTCGTGCTCGATGATCCAACAGGCGGAGTCGCCCGGGCGCGACATGCGCTCGATCCACGCACGGGCGCTGCCGCCGTCGAACTTGCCTGGCTTCTGACCCCATTGGTAACGGCGGAACGCTGGGTCGCTGCCCCATTTCATCAGGAGCGGGAGGTCGTCGAGCGTCATCGGGCGAAGTGTCACCTTCGAGCCGAGCAGAGCTGGAACGGTCATGCCATCGCGTCTCCCGCCGTGGGCTCGTGCTGCGAGAAGTCGGCCGGCAGCGCCTTGCTCTCGCGCTCCTTCTTTATGCGATCGACGAACGCGTCAAGCGTGACGCCGCGCTCCTCGTCGCGAGAGCCGCGACGCCGCACGGACACGGTGCCGGACGCAGCCTCCTTTTCCCCGACGACGAGCATGTAGCTTGCCTTGCGCTGCTGCGCTTCCTTCACGCGGTTGCGCAGATCGCCGGCCTGTTCGTCGAGATGGACGCGGAAGTCGTTGGCACGCAGCTTCTTCGCGATATCGCGCGCATAGTCGAGAGCCGATTCGCGGACGGGGATGATCGCGACCTGCTCCCAGTTGAGCCACAGCGGGAAATTCCCGGCGTAGTGCTCGATGAGGCCCCCGACGAAGCGCTCGAGACTCCCGAAGAGAACGCGGTGGATCATCACCGCGCGCTCACGCTCGCCCTTCTCGTTCACGAACGTGACGTCGAAGCGCTCGGGCAGGTTGAGGTCGATCTGGACCGTCGCGCCCTGCCACTCGCGCCCGATGGCGTCGTGGACCTTGATGTCGATCTTCGGCGCGTAGAAGACGCCGCCGCCCTCGTCGAGCTTGTACGGAACTTCGCGTATGCCGAGCGCCGTCCGCAGCGCCTCCTCGGCCTTGTCCCAGAGCTCGTCGGAGCCGAGCCGCTTCTCGGGACGTGTCGACAGGTAGATCGACGGCTCGGTGTACCCGAAGACGCTCAGGAACTCGAGCGCGAGATCGAAGACTTTCCCGATCTCGTCCTGCGCCTGCTCCCACGAGCAGAAAATGTGCGAGTCGTCCTGCGTGAACCCGCGGACGCGCAGCATCCCGTGCAGCGTGCCCCCACGCTCGTACCGATAGACGGTGCCGAGCTCGCCGATGCGCAGCGGGAGCTCGCGGTACGAGTGGATCTTCGACTGAAACACCTTTATATGACCGGGGCAGTTCATCGGCTTTATCCAGAACCGCTGCGTGCCGTCATCTAGGAGAAGTGGGCCATACATGTTCTCGCCGTACTTCTCGAGGTGCCCCGACCGTTGGTAGATCTTCTCGTGCGCGATATGCGGCGTGTAGACGAGCGTGTAGCCGCGCTCGCGGTGGATCTTGCGCCACCAGGTCTCGAGCTCCTCGCGCACGATCGAGAGGTTCGGCAGCCAGAGGACGAGACCGGAACCGAGCTCCTCGTCGATGCGGAACAGCTCGAGCTCCTTGCCGAGCACGCGGTGGTCGCGGCGCTCGATCTCCTGAAGGCGCTTCAGGTAATCGTCGAGCTGCTTCTGGTCCGGCCACACCGTGCCGTAGATGCGCTGCAGCTGCGGGTTGCGCTCGTTGCCGCGCCAGTACGCGCCGGCGATGGAGAGAAGCTTGAACGGGCCGATCTTTCCGGTGCGCTCGACGTGCGGTCCCTTGCAGAGATCGACGAATCCGTTGTGCTGGTAGACGCTCACGCGCCCGTTCTCCACCTCGTCGTCGCTGTCTTCGTCCGAGCCGTTCTGTGCGAGCTTTTTGATCTGGTCGACCTTGTAGTCCTGGTTCCGTTCGCCGAAGAACGTGAGCGCCTCGGGCACGCCCATCGCGCGATGCTCGAAA
>VBEU01000220.1 GCA_005883775.1 Chloroflexota bacterium
CGCGTGGCCGCCGGCCGGTTTCACGATCGGGACTCCGGCGCGGTCGAGCGCGTCGGCGAGATACTCGGTCGAGCGGATGCGATAGCGCAGGTAGTCGGGCTCGATCGCCTCCGCGAGGCCTTGCGCGATCGCTTCAAGGTCGCGGCCGGCGAGCCCGCCGTACGTCGAGAACCCCTCGGTGAGGATGAGCAGGTTGCGGCACTTCTCGGCGAGGGCGTCGTTGTTCATTGCGAGCCACCCGCCGATATTCGCGAGGGGATCTTTCTTCGCGCTCATCGTCATTCCGTCCGCGTACGACGCCATCTCGCGCACGATGTCGCCCACGTCCCGGTCCGCGTACCCCTTCTCGCGCAGGCGGATGAACCACGCGTTCTCCGCGAAGCGGCAGGCGTCAAGAAAAAACGGGATCCGATGACGGTCACAGACCGCGCGTACGGCCCGGATGTTCTCCATCGAGACCGGCTGCCCGCCGCCGGAATTATTGGTGACGGTGAGGAAGACGACGGGCACGTCCGGCGCGCGCTTCGCGAGGAGGTCCTCGAGCGCAGCCACGTCCATGTTTCCCTTGAACGGGTGGATGCGCTGTGGCTCGCGTCCCTCAGGGATGACGAGGTCGAGCGCCTCCGCCCCGGTCGCCTCGATGTTCGCGCGCGTGGTGTCGAAATGGGTGTTGTTCGGGATCACCTTGCCGGGTCCGGCGATGACCGAAAAGAGGATCCGTTCGGCGGCGCGACCCTGGTGCGTCGGGATCACGTGGCGGAACGGAAAGAGCCGCTGGACCGCCTCGAGGAAACGGAACCACGACGGCGAACCGGCATAGCTTTCATCGCCGTGCTGGATCGCGGCCCACTGATCCCGCGACATGGCACCCGTGCCCGAGTCGGTCAGCAGATCGATGAGCACGTCTTCGGCGCGTAGGGCGAAGACGTTGTAGCCCGCGTCCCTGATCTTCCGGCGGCGCTCTTCCTCGGTCGTCATGCGGAGCGGTTCGACGGAGTGGATGCGGAAAGGCTCGATGATCGTTTTGAACCGGCCCGGCACTGCGCGGCCGATGCTAGTGCGGAGCTCCCTCTCTGATGAGCCGGACCGCTTCGCCGACGCCGCCGGTCCACGGCTGGCCATGACCGGGAAGCACGTACGCCGCTTCGATGCCTTGGAGGCGCGAGAGCGACTCCGTCGCGCGTGGCAGATCCGAGCCGAACGGCGCGAGCTGCGGCCCGGTCTTCCCCGAGAGCACATTCAGCGTTGCAAAAGCATCGCCGACGAAGAGCACCTTCTGCGCGGGGACATGTAGGGCGGCGCTGCCCTCGCTGTGGCCGGGAAGGTGAATGACGCGAGGCGCACCGGGTACGTCGAGCGTGGCACCGTCGCCGAACGTGGTGACCTCGAGGATCGGCGTCGCGCGGAGCATCCCCTTCGCCAGCGCGAAGCGGATGAACCGGACGGCCGCAAACCCGATGCCGAGCATCTTTTGGTTCTGGGGTTTCGCCTCGCCCCGAGCCATCTTCGCGTCGAGCTTGTGCACGCTCACCGGTACCCCCTTTTCGCGGCGCAGGCGCTCGGCGAAGCCGACGTGATCGATGTGCGCGTGGGTGAGCACGAGCGCTCGAATGTCGGCGAACGTGCGGCCCATCGCTCCAGGACCGATGCGACGGACCCCAGGTGCGATTCTCATCGCTTGCGCTTGGGGAGCGCGGTTGCGGCGACCGTCTCGTAGCTCTCGTCGATCCAACTGCGGAGCAAGGCGAGGGGGACCTTATCGCCCTTGCCGAACCGAGCTGCGACCCAGCCGGACTTATCCATTCCGTAGCCCATCTTCGTGACGAACGGTTGCGCACGCGCGAAGAGCACCGAACGTGGCAGCTTCACCCCGACCGAGACCTCCGGGCCTTCGCCGCCGAGGAAGGCGAAGATCTTCTTGCCGACCTTGATCACGTGGTCGCCCGGCCATGGTTCATCCGCCCAGGCTTCGGGATGCTTCAACGCGTGGGCGCGAAGCTGCTTTCGGGCGACACTCGGTGTGGGCATTCGGCGGTTTGGCCAGGAGACTACTCGCGAGCTGATGCAGTTCGCACCAAGGCAGAGGGCCGTATCGTCTTGCAGGACTTCGGGAGGCCCACGGTGATCGCGAGCTAATGCCGATCATTTCGGTTCGCGACCTCGTCAAAGAATTTCGAACTCCTAGGCGGGCACCCGGGCTGGTTGGCGCCATCCGCACGCTCTTTACGACCGAGCAGGTCGTGACGCGCGCTGTCGACGGGGTGTCGCTCGATGTCGAGGAAGGCGAGCTCGTGGGCTACCTCGGCCGGAACGGGGCAGGGAAGTCGACGACGATCAAGTGCCTCACTGGGATCCTCATGCCGAGCAGTGGCCAGATCGTCGTGGATGGGATCGTGCCCTGGCGCGACCGGCAGCGCAACGCACTGAATATCGGCGTGGTGTTCGGGCAGCGTTCGCAGCTCTGGTGGGACATACCTCTCGTGGACTCGCTGGAGCTGATCGGTCGGATGTATCGCCTGGATCGAGCCACCTATCGCCGCAATCTCGAGAGGCTCTCGGCGCTGCTCGGGCTCGAGCCGTTTCTCGAAAAGTCGGTTCGCCAATTGAGCCTCGGTCAGAAGATGCGCGGCGACCTCGCGGCGGCGATGCTGTACGAGCCGCGAGTTCTCTATCTTGACGAGCCGACCGTCGGTCTCGACGTGCTCGCGAAAGAGCGCATCCGCTCGTTCATTGTCGAAATGAACCGGACGCGTGGAACTACCGTCCTCCTCACCACGCACGACCTCAAGGACGTCGAGCTTCTCTGCCGCCGGATCGTGCTCATCGAGCTCGGGCGGGTTCTCTACGACGGCACTGTCGCGGATTTGAAGCGCCGGTATGCGCCCTTCCGCGAGCTCGTGATCACGCTCGCCGTGGAGGGGGCCGCCGTCACTCTGCCGGGTGCCGAGCGCGTCCGCCAGGAGGGACCGCAGGCATGGCTGCGGTTCGATCCAGAGCAGGTGCCGGTGGCCGACCTCATCGTGGCTGCGACGGAGCGTTATCCGGTCCGCGACATCGCCATCGAGGAGCCCGAGCTCGAGACCGTCGTTCGACAGATATTCGCGGAGCGCGAGGAACAGCGGTGAGTGCGGTCATCGCCGCACTACCGGTGTACCTGCGGCTCACCGTAATGGTGCCGAAGACCGTGCTCGCCTATCGCTTCAACATCGTCATGTCGCTCGTCTCGGTCCTCCTGCAGATCTACTTGCTTAAAGTGGTGTGGTCCGCGATCTACGCCGATCGAACGGACGTGGGGGCGTTTCCCCTCGCGCAGCTGCTGACGTACCTGACGATCGCCAATTTGCAGATATGGCTCGTCAATCCGCAGCTCGCCTGGGACGTTTCGCAGCGAGTCCGCGAAGGGCAGATCGCCGTGGATCTCGCGAGACCCGTGCCGTTTCCGGGCCAGATGGTCGCGCAGCACATAGGTGGAACGATCGGGGTGCTCCCGCTCGTCGCGATCGCGCTGCCGTTCGCCTTCGTCGCCGGTTCGCTGCGCCCTCCGGCATCCGTCGAAAGTGGGGCCCTCTATCTCCTGAGCTTGCTGCTGGCGTATGCGGTCATGGCTCTGATGGGTCTCTTGCTCGGATTCGTCGCCTTCTGGACCCTCGAAACGACCGGGATGGTGGCGATCTTCCGATTCGCGAACTTGTTCTTCGCCGGTGGGCTGGTGCCGCTTGCCTTCTTCCCGCCGCCCCTGCGGACTGTCGCTGAGGCTCTGCCGTTCCAGACGCAAGCGTTCATCCCTGTTTCGCTCTACCTCGGAAGGCTCGTAGGCCTGGAAGCGCTTCGAGCTCTTGCAATTCAGGGGTTCTGGGTCGTGCTCCTCGGCGGGATCGCCGCGCTCGTGTGGCGTCGCGCGGTGAGCAAGATCGTCGTGCAGGGCGGATAGAGATGTCCACTCTCTCGCTTTATTTCGCGCTCATGGCCGCCGGGCTCAAAGGAGAGCTGCAGTACCGCCTGAACTTCGTCATCTGGGTCGCCATGGGGGTGATCTATCAGCTAACAGGATTCGTTTGCATATGGGTCCTGTTGAGCCGCTTCCAGCAGCTCGCGGGATGGTCGCTGGGAGAGATCGCGTTCCTCTACGGGCTGCGCCTCATGGGCCATGGCCTCCAGCTCTTCGTCTTCGGATACATACACATGCTCGAGATCTACGTGCGCGAGGGACTGTTCGATCGGTTCCTGGTCCGGCCCGTTCCGGTGCTCCTGCACCTCGTGGTCTCGCGCTTCCCTGTGGGC
>VBEU01000221.1 GCA_005883775.1 Chloroflexota bacterium
TACGCGGCGCCCAGGTCGCTGATGACGCTGGCGCTGCGGGCCTGAACGAACGCGTTGGCGAAATCCACGAGACCGATGATGCTCACGGCCCACGCCAACGGGATCCCGAGCCGGGACCTCGCCCGAAGCGCCGCGAGCGCCGCGAGCGCCAGCACGACGGCGAGCGTCGTCCCGAGCGCGGCGGGTACCGCGAAGGTCTGCGCGAGCGACGGCCGCACGAGCGCCGGTGCGAGGAAACCGAGACCGATGTAGCGGAAGGTCTGCACCACAAGGAGCGGCTGCAGCGCGGACTCGCGCGGAAGGCCTGCCAAACGCGGTGCGACGTACCACCGCGCCAGCAGGCCGATCGTGACAAAGGCCAGGACGACCTGCGTCGGGAAGATGAGGTCGGTCGACATGTGCCGGCACTCTATGCCCGGTCAGGGAAGGGGCTTGACACATCGGCCGCACCTTTGCTAGAACCCTCGCAGAATGAGGATTACACGAAACCCAGGAGAGACCGGGTCCTCGGGAAGCCTGGTTTCCGCGTCTTACGTCGATCCCCGGGATCTCGGCCCAAATAGCCCCGTACGCGACCTCGCACGGGCATATCTACAGGAGCTGCGCGACAAGGGCCGCAGCGAGACGACGCTTCCGAGGTACGAACGCTTTCTCGTGGAGTTCCTGCGGTTCGTGGAGCGTGACGGTGCCGAGCCCCGGCTCAAAGACGTCGACATCCGGATCCTGAAGGCCTACGGGAGCCACCTGACGCGCCGCCGGCTCCTCGCGGGCCGGGACGCTGGCAAGAGACCAATTTCGGCCGCCTCGAAGAACCTTCACCTCATCGCGCTCCGCGGGCTGCTCAAGTTCGGCGTCCTGCTCGACCTGCCAGTTCCGGCTCCCGAGAAAGTCGAGCTCGCCAAGGCCCCCGACCCGAGCCCTGACGCCCGGCATCTTGATCAGCAGAAGCTGGAGCGCCTTCTCGAGAGCTTCGACACGGCGACGGACGACGGGCTCCGCAACCGCGCGCTCCTCGAGTTCCTCGCCGCCACGGGATGCCGCGTGTCGGAGCTGGTGTCGCTCGATCGCGACAAGCTCGAGCTCGATCCTCATGCGGTCAATCCCAAGGACGGCGTGCGCATCGCGGACGAGGTCACGGTGTTCGGCAAAGGCAGCCGCTACCGGCGCGTCTTCCTGCGAATGCGCGCCCGCGAGTGGCTCGAGCGATACCTCCGTGCGCGGAAAGACAAGGACCCCGCCCTCTTCATCACTCGACAAAAGAAAAAGGCGGGGTCGTATCGCATGGGTGTGAAGATGGCGCAGACGATCGTGGCGGAGGCCGCGAAGCGTGCCGGCCTGGCCGAGAGCGTGTCGCCGCACTGGCTGCGTCACGCTGCGATCACCGCCTGGGCCACGCAGATGAACGTCCCGGCCGCGCAGCGCCTTGCCGGACACCGCAACGTCGCGACGACGAGCCGCTACCTCGGTAGCACCGACGCCGAGCTCAAGGAGCTCTACAAGAAGCGCTTCGGCTGACGATCGCGCAATTGCGGAGCGGCGCGGGAGATCCCCGCGCCGCTCGCCGTACTACGGCTGGACCGTCGTCGTCGCGGTCGCCGTGTTGTTCGTGGTGTTCGGATCCGTCGGAGAGGTCAGGGTCGCCGTGGCCGTGTTGGTGATCGTCCCCTTGCTGGTGGGCTTCACCACAAGGGTGATCGTGACAGACCCTCCGCTCGCCATCGTGCCGACGGTGCAAACGACGGCGGTCTTCGACGGCTTGAGCGTGCAGGATCCCTGAGTCGTCGTGGTAGACCCGTAGCCGGCGTTCTTTGGCAGCTGATCGGTGACGCTCACGCCGACCGCCTTGTCCGGGCCGTGGTTCGTCACCACGATCGTGTACGTGAGGTTCTGACCGACGTGCGCCGGATCGGGCGAGTCCATCTTTGTGATCGCCAGATCCGCCAGGCACGTCTGGGCGACGTTGTAATCGGCTCCGTAGTTCGAATCGGGCGCGCGGTCGGCGCGACCGGTGAAGCGAAGGCCGGTGCCGGCGACGAGGAACGCGCCGGCGGTGTCGGCGAAGGGGTTCGTGAGCGCTGATCCATCCGCCGGGTTGCCCACGTCCGAGCGCGGCACGTGGATGACGAATGTGCCGTTGATGCCGGGGTTGAATGCGCCCGTCACGGCATGCCGGGCCCTGTAGGCGTCCGCGCTCACGTCGAAGGTTCCGTCGCTGAATGTTGCGACCGCGTTATGGCCGGTGCCGCTGGTCGTCGCTTGCGCGAACCACCAGGTGTTGCCGCCGGGCGCGTTCGCCGTTCCGGCCTGCTGCCAGTAGACGGTCCACAAGGCCGAGAGGATGTTCGGATTCGCGGCGGTCGGAGGCGCCTGGAGATTCTTGATCGTCAGAGTGACATCGATGCTCGCGCTTCCCGCGCTTGAACCGAAGAACGCGTTCACGATGTCGAGCTCGTCCATGTTCTGTCCGGAGCCGCCCGGGTAGTTGTTCGGCGC
>VBEU01000202.1 GCA_005883775.1 Chloroflexota bacterium
CCAGAGTGACGAGCCCCGCCATGTCCAGCGCGTTTGGATCGACGAGCGCGCGATCGGGCGAGCTGATCGAGTCGCGCACGTAGAGGACCGATTGCTTCTGCTCCCCCTCACGCCGTGTGTGGAAGATGCGGCCACCTATCGGTCGCGGAGTCGAGAGAAGACCAACCGAGAGCAGTTCGCGCAGCCGAGGCGCCAATCGTGCGCGCTGCGGAAGAGCGTCGAGGACCGTGCGGGTCCGCGCGTTCTGCTCGTCGGTCCAATCGCCGACTCGCTTCGACGTATCCGCCTCGAGCCAGCGGTATGGATCCGGGATCTTCGTGCCGTGCACGTCGTCCACGACGTTGTCGCGGGCAGTGTGCGGCGCGGGCGGAAGGCGCACGCGTCTAGGTTATCGAGAACCGATCAGACCGGTCGAAGGTAATTGATCGACGCGGGCGTGAGGTGATAACCCATCGTCTCGTTGATGTGCAGGATCGGCGCGTTCGCAGAGTCGTTGCCTGTGCGCACCCGGTCGATCCCGAGCGCGATCGCCTGCGCGAGCGTCTCACATTTCAAGGCGCGTGCGATGCCGCGGCCGCGCACCGACCGAGCGGTCGCCGTCCACTCCGTTCCGACGACACCGCGCACCGGCGGGTAGCCGAGCACCGACAGGCCGACCACGTCGTCATCGACGCGCGCGATCCAGAAGCGATCGCTATGTATCTCGGGCGCGCGAGTCCAGCGGACATAGCTCTCCATCGTCTCGGGGATGCGGGGCATCGTGGTCGGCACGTCGTCGCCGGCCTCTTCTGACAGGCGCCAGATCTTGTTCACCACGTCGGGGTCGCGATCGTCCGCGAGCGTGATGAGCTCGACGCCTTCGCGGCGCATCCGAGCCCGTGACTCACGCGTCATCGCCAGGAGACGTTCGCGATTCGCGATCAGATCGAGCTCCCAGCGCTTGTGACGACGATCCTCCTTGTAGCCCCGCGCGAGGATCGTGTCGATCCGCAACGCGTCGTCCTCCTCCGCGCGGACACGAATGGTCCGCGCGCCGTCGGCACGCAAACGCTCCTCCATCGCGTCGAGGAACGCCCCCAAGAGATCGCCGCTCCGCTCGGCGGGCATGAGATCGCCCCAGATCGAGGCGTAACGCTCCGGATCAACGTCCCAGCGGGCGTGGTCGATGTGGGCGAAGCCGATCGGCCGTTCGCCACGCAGCACGATGAACCGGGCGATCTCCATGGACTCGTCCGGCTGCGACCACCAGTACCGGAGCGAGACCGGATCCCAGGGCGATCGGGGGAAAAGCGCCGTCATGACATCGGCGGCGAACGGTGCGTCATCCGGCGTCGCCGTCCGGAATGCGAGCTGCTCCGCGACGCTGCGCGCCATCTAGCCGCTCCTCTTGAGCCGGCCGGTCCGCTTCGCGTGCCGCTCGGCCCATAGGAACACGCGCATCCCGAGCGGGATCGAGATGGCTCCCACCAGCAACGCCGGCCAGAGATTGGGCCAGACGGCCGCGAGATCCGCGCCGTCGAGCAGTGCGTCGCGCATGCCGCGGATGACGTAGGTCGCCGGCGAGATGAACGACAGGATCTGCATCCAGCCCGGCAGGATCGTGGTCGGGTAATACACGCCCGAAACGAGCAGCACGACGGCCTGGACGATGTAGGCCATCTGCAGGCCCTTCTCCGTCCAGAGGAGCGGGAAGACCGCGGACGCGATCGCGAGGCCAACGAAGGCGACGGCGCCGACCACGAGCAGCACGATCGCGGCGAGCGGATTGGCGTGGGAGAGATCGACCGGTACGAAGAACGCGACCGCCGCCAGGATGGCGACGCTGAATCCGAGCGCGCGCACGAGAGTGGCGCCGCACATGCCCAGAAGGTGCGTGACGCGAGGCACCGGGGCCATGAACGTGTACTCGATGGTGCCTTCCCAGCGCTCCCACGCGATTGTCTCGGCCATCTGCTCGAAGATGAGACCGAGGAACCGCCAGGTGATCGTTCCGACGAGCAGATACAGCACCAGGCGTGATACGACGGCCGGGTCGCTCGATCCGCCGGCGATCGTCGGCGCTGCGAGCCCGATGTACGCGACCGAGAGGCTCGTGACGATCCCGTAGACGAGCCAGACGATCTCCCACGCACAGTACCGCTTCGAAAGCGCGACCTCGCGCTCGACGAAGGCGTAGGCGAGCCCGAGCTGAGCGCCGACGTCCGCGATCATCCCTTCACCACGCCGAGCGGCCGGAGCTTGGTGACCGCTTCGACAAGGTCGCGCTGCCGCGTCATGACGTCCTCGATGTCCTTGTACGCGCGGCCGGATTCATCCAGCGTGTCGGCACCCTCCGGGCAGACGAGGCAGATCCCCTGGGCCAGCATCTCGGCCTGAATGTCCACGCCTGCGTTCGCCTTGCGCACGGCGTTGCGGCCAAGCTTTCGTCCCGCTCCGTGAGCGCAGGTGTCCAGAGCGAGCGCGCTTGGCCTGCCGCGACCGATGTAGCTGCCCGTCTGCATGGACCCCGGGATCGTCACGAGGACACCGGCGCCGGTCGCATCCGTCGTTCGGACAGCTCCCTTGCGGTGGACGAGCAGCTCACGCCCGTCGTGGGATTCGAGCGCCGCGAAGTTGTGATGCGTCTCGATCCTTTCAGTGACCTCGAGAGCACCGAACGTGTCGCCGAGAGCGTCGATGCTGCTCGCGTAGATGCGAGCCCGCGATTCCTCGGCGTAACGCATCGCGTAGCCCATGTCGCGAAGGTATGACGTGCCGGCCGGACTACCAACGTCGAGGTACGCGAGCTCTCGGCTCGGAAGG
>VBEU01000090.1 GCA_005883775.1 Chloroflexota bacterium
GTGTCATCGCGGAGCCCGCGCCGATCATCGCCCGCGACAACGGCAACGTGCCTGGGTACTTTGAGCCGAAGCCGTTATGGCTCGCCCTCGCCGCGTTCGCGCTCGTCGCCGGGCTCGCGCTGCTGTACTGGCGTTGGTACACAGCAGGCCGCGACCCCGGCCACGGCCGGACGATCGTTCCGGAGTACGAGCCGCCGGACAAGATCCGCCCCGCGCAGCTCGGCCTGATCCTCGACGAGAGCGCCGACACCAAAGACGTCACCGCGACCATCGTCGACTTGGCCGTCCGCGGCTATCTCACGATCACCGAGCAGCCTGAGCAGTGGATCTTCGGGAAGAAGGATTGGACGCTGCACGCCACGGGAAAGGGCAGAGTCGGTCTCCTTCCATACGAGGGAACCGTCTACGACGGCCTCTTCAAGGACGGCACCGACGTGAAGATCTCGGAGCTCCGCACGCATTTCGTGACTTCGCTCCGGAGCGCGGAGAGCGAGCTCTATCGCGATTCGGCTGCCCGCAAGTGGTTCGCGACGCGACCCGATCGCGTTCGGCAGGGATACGCCGGGCTCAGCGTGCGCGTCATCATCGCGGGAGCGGTCGTGGCCTGGCTCCTGGGTCGAACGCTCGGGGCGGGACTCGTCGGCGTGGCCGTCATCGTCGTTGGGTTCGTCGCGCTGCGTATCGCTCGGATCATGCCCGCGAAGACCGCAGCCGGAGCGGACCTGCATCGACGGACGCTCGGCTTCGGCCGCTACATGGAGGTCGCCGAGACCGAGCGACAGCGCTTCGCGGAACGCGAGAACATCTTCTCGGACTATCTGCCGTACGCGATCGTGTTCGGGTGCGTCGACCGGTGGGCCCGCGCGTTCAAGGACATCGACATGAGCAAGCAGACCGCCTCGTGGTACATCGGAAGCGGGCCGTTCAACGCGGGTGTGCTCTCCTCTTCGTTGCAGGGCTTCTCGAGCAATCTCGGATCAGCGATCGCGGCGACGCCGGGCTCGAGCGGCGGCAGCGGATTCTCGGGTGGGGGAGCCGGCGGTGGTGGTGGCGGAGGCGGCGGGGGCAGCTGGTGACGGTTATCCTGTACTTCTCATCCGGGGCTGTTGGCTCAGCCGGTTAGAGCGCTGCGTTCACATCGCAGAGGTCGCTGGTTCGAATCCAGCACAGCCCACCGGATTTCGGTCAGTCGTGACAATGTCCTTCATGCGCGCCGTCGACAGTGCCGTCAGTTGGTTGTTCCAGCTCATTACGGTCCTGTTCGTCGACGTCAGGGCCGGAAGAGGGCCCCGTCATATTCGCTCGGTACATCGTGGGAGAGAGCACTCGACTCCGCCCTGGTACGTCTTCCGTCCCCGATCGTCAACGGTCGGAATGGCACTCTCGATCGCCGCTCCGCTACTGGTCGGAGTCGGACTGTTAGGGATCGTGTCTTGGTGGCCGCTTTTAGTGTCGTTGGGTCTGCTTCTCGCGGTCGCCGCGTGGTTCAAGGGCACCAAGCTGGGATTCTGGTTGATCGGGATCGAAGGCTTCCTGCTACAGGTGGCCTTGGTCATCGCCGCCATGTTGAAATACGGCTGACGATGCCCTAGCTGTAGCGAACGGCCTTGAGCTCGATCCACCCGTCCTCGTGCGTGTGAGCGGGGTCGTGATGGGTGAAGTGGACGAGTCCGCCCTGATCGTTCCACACGTACTCGCCATGTACCGTGACGTCGTCGCCCGTCGTGACCGGGACGCGCTTGCCGATGTCCACGTTGTTATCGATGAGCAGGGTCTGCGACGATCCGCTCACCTGCATGATGAAGCGCTGATGCGTGCCCGACGGCCCGGTGTCGTCGGCGAGGAGGCGCGTGACCGTGCCCTGCGCGGTGACCTCGACGGCGGAGAGGTGCTGGGCGTAAGCGCGCTCCACCGTGGCGTTCCCAGTGACGACCGCGCCGCAGCTCGAGGTAAGGATCGCGCTGAAGATGAGCGCGCGAAGGATCACGAGCGCGGGACGCCGTCTCCGGGGAGGTGCATCGCTCAGTGTTCGAAGACGTTGAGAACGAGGCCGGCAACGACGAGGAGCGCGAGCGCGATCACCACGACGATGGCCATGCGCCGGAAGTCCTTGGTGACGTAGCCGCGCTCCCAGGCCGCCGCCCGCTCGAGGCCTTGCGAGGGCGCGCCAACCGCGCGCGAGGTTCCCGTGCGCGAGCCATAGCGCGTCGTGCGGCTGGTGGCAGCCGGGCGTGAGGGCTGCTCGCGCTCGGGTGCCGCCGGACGGGCGGCGGAGGCCCGGCGGGACGCCTCGACGGCCCGGCGGGAGCGCGCGCGTACGCGGTGCTTCTTTGCCACGGGAGGACGAGGATACCCGACCCCGTATGCTCCGCCGCGAATGCCCCTCGATGCCCAGACCCTTTCCACCCTCGTCGTCGTGCTCGCGGTCGCCGTCCTCATGCTCGTCCTCTGGGTCGCGTGGCTGCAGCGGTCGGACGCTCTGCTCCGCCGACGGCTCCGCCGGCTCATCGGTGAGGGCGAGGGCGTCGGCCTGGACGAGCTCCTCGACCGCCAGTTCCGTCGACTCGACACGGTCGCCGAGCGGGTGGAGGCCCTGAACCGGCTGCATCACGAGCTCGAGGGGCTCGCTCAGCGGAGCATCCAGAAGGTCGGCGTGGTCCGCTTCAACCCGTTCGCCGACACCGGCGGCGATCAGTCCTTCGCGGTCGCGCTTCTCGACGCCCAGGGCAACGGCGTCGTGCTCTCGAGCCTCCACGGTCGCGCCGACACCCGCATCTTCGCGAAGCCGGTGCAGGCCGGACGATCGAAACATGCGCTATCTGAAGAGGAGCAGGACGCGATCCGTAAGGCGCTCTCACCGGCTGGCGCGTGACCGGCGGGATCAGGCAGCCGGAAGAGCGCGCGCTCGCGATCGTGAACCCCGTCGCTGGAAACGGTGCCGGCGCCGGGCTCGCGTCCCGGATCGCCGCGGAGTTCCGTGACCAGGGTATGCGCGTCGACGTCATTCAGACTCCGGCACCGGACGAGGCGGCGCGCCTCGCGCGTGAAGGAGCCGCGGACGGCTACCGCGTCATCATCGCTGCCGGCGGCGATGGGACCGCGAACGAGGTCGCGAACGGCATCGCCGGGAGCGGCGCGGCGCTGGCTCTCTACCCCATCGGCTCCGGGAACGACTTCGCGCGCGCACTCGGTTACCCGCGGCGCCGACGGGACGTGCCGCGTTTCGTCCGGGATGCGCGGCGGCGCACGATCGACGTCGGCGAAATGAACGGACGCGTTTTCGTGAACTCAGCCGGTGTCGGGATCGACGGCCACGTCGCGCAGCGGATCGCGGCGACCTCGCGCGTGACCGGCAAAACATTTGGCTACTTCGCCGGTTCCCTCGTGGGAATCGCCACGTACCGGCCGGAGCCGATGCGCGTGCTCGTCGATGGCGAGCTGCACAGCGGCCGGTTCCTCACGGTCGTGGCGGCGAACGGAACACACTTCGGATCGGGCATGCACGTCGCGCCTGAGGCGTCGCTCGACGACGGCCAGCTCGACGTGCTGCTCGCCGGCGATCTTTCGCGGTGGTCATCTCTCGTCGCGCTCGGCAAGCTCTACCGCGGGACCCACGTCGATGGAAGAAAGATTTTGATGAAGCGCGCACGCGCGGTCGAGATCGAGCTCCAGCGGCCGGTGCGCGCTCAGCTCGACGGCGAGACCACGACGGCGCAGCGCTTCTCGATACGCGTGCGGCCCGCGGCGCTCGAGGTCCTCGCGCGGTGAAGCGTGCCGATCCACGGCGCGCGCTGCCATCGGTGGACGCGGTCCTCCGCGCCGCCGGCCCCCGCGATGCGGAGCGCGCGCGCTTCACCCGCGCGGCGCGCGACGTCCTCGCTCGAGCGCGCGCCGCGGGCGCATCCGGCGACGCCGCGACGTTCGCGGCGCAGACGCGCGCGACCCTCGCGGAACGCGAACGTCTCACGCTCCGGAGTGTCATCAACGCGACCGGCGTCGTGCTGCAGACGAACCTCGGCCGCGCACCGCTCTCGCCCCGGGCGCTCGCCGCCATCGCCGCCGCGGCTGGGGCGGTGAGCGTCGAGTACGACCTCGTCGCGGGAAAGCGCGGCGAACGGCACGGTCACGCCGCCCGTCTGCTCGCGGACCTCGCGTCCGCCGAGGACGCCGTCGTCGTCAACAACAACGCCGCCGCGGTGCTGCTGGCTCTCGCGGCTCTCGCGTCGCGCAAAGAGGTGATCGTGGCTCGCGGCGAGCTGGTCGAGATCGGCGGCGGCTTTCGGATTCCGGACGTGTTGCGCCGCTCGGGCGCGAAGCTCGTCGAGGTGGGCACGACGAACCGAACATACGCGCGCGATTACGCCGGCGCGATCGGCGCGAAGACCGGCGCGATCCTCCGCGTGCACGCGAGCAACTTCAAGATCAGCGGGTTCGTGGCGCGCGCCGAGGGGCGCGAGCTCGCCGCGCTCGCACGCGAACACAGCGTCGCTTTCATCCACGATCTCGGGAGCGGCACCTTTCTCGACACGTCGCGGTTCGGCCTCGGTAAGGAGCTCACCGTTGGCGAGGCGATCCGCGAAGGTGCGGACGTGGTCACCTTCAGCGGAGACAAGCTGCTCGGCGGACCGCAGGCAGGGATCGCGGTCGGTCGGGCCGAGTCCATCACCGCGCTCCGCACGCACCCGCTCATGCGCGCGCTCCGACCCGACAAGCTGACCATCGCGGCGCTCTTGGCGACCCTCGAGACATACCGCGATGGAACAGCCGAGAAGGAGCTTCCGGTCTGGCGAATGATCGCCGCGACACCGCGCGCGATCGCGACGCGGGCGCGGTCTCTCGCTGGGACGCTCGCCTCGGTCGGGATCCCGGCCGAGGTCATCGAGCTGCGGTCCACCATCGGAGGAGGGTCGCTCCCCGAGGAGACGCAGCCGTCCTTTGCCGTCGCGATCGGCGGCGCGCCAGCCAACCGTCTGGCGCAGACGCTCCGGTCTGCGGATCCCCCGGTGATCTCGCGGATCGTCGACGAGCGGGTCGCGCTCGACCTGCGGAGCGTCCTGCCCGAGGATGATGAGGTTCTCGCGCGCGCCGTGACCGGCGCGCTCGCAAAAGGGGGAGCAGATGGACCTTCGCGTCACCAAAACGGACCGCGCGCCGGCGCCGGTCGGCCCGTATAGCCAGGCGATCCTCGCGGGCGACCTCGTGTTCTGTGCGGGGCAGCTCGCGCTGGACGCCCAGAGCGGCCAGCTCGTCGGCGGCGATGACGTGCGCGCACAAACACGGCGCGTGCTCGACAACCTCGCCGCGGTCCTCGTCTCGGCCGACTCCTCGCTCGACCGCGTGACGAAGACGACCGTCTTCCTCGCGGACCTCGCCGACTTCCAGGCAATGAATGAGGTCTACGGGGAGCGGTTCGGAACCCACAAGCCGGCGCGGTCCACGGTCGGCGCCGCTCTACTCCGCGGAGCGAAGGTCGAGATCGAATGCATCGCGGTGCGCCGCAACGTCTAGACCGGACACGAGCGCGCGCGTCATCGCGACCGCGGGCCATGTCGATCACGGCAAGTCGACGCTCATCAAAGCGCTGACGGGCATCGACCCCGACCGCCTCCGCGAAGAGCGCGAGCGCGGGATGACGATCGATCTCGGATTCGCATGGCTCAGCCTGCCCGAGGGCGGCGAGGTGGGCATCGTCGACGTTCCCGGGCATCAGGATTTCATCCGGAACATGCTCGCGGGCGTCGGCCCGGTCGACGCGGTCCTGCTCGTCGTCGCGCTGGACGAAGGGGTCATGCCTCAGACGCGGGAGCATCTGGCGATCCTTCGCGTCCTCGGCGTCGACCGCGGCGTCCTGGCGCTCACCAAACGCGACCTCGTCGACGAAGAGTGGGCAGCGCTCGCGCGCGCCGACGTCGGTGCGGCGCTCCAGGCAACGCCGCTCGCCGGCGCGCCGATGATCGAGGTCTCGGCCACCGCGAAGACCGGCCTCAATGAGCTCGTTGCCTCGCTCGACTCGGTCTTGCGGACCGCAGGGGCGCGTCGTGATGTCGGCCGGCCGCGCCTTGGGATAGACCGGGCCTTCACCCTGACCGGTTTCGGCACCGTCGTCACGGGGACCCTCGTCGATGGGGCGCTCGCGACCGGCGACGAGATCGAGATCCTGCCGAGCGGTCAGCGCGCGCGAATCCGGGGGATCCAGACCCACAAGCGCGCGCTGGATTCGGCGAGTCCAGGGAGCCGCGTGGCCTTGAACCTCGTCGGCGTCGAGAAAGATGAGCTCGAGCGCGGCATGGTCGTCGTCCGACCCGGCACGCTCGCCCCGGTTTCGGTGGTGTCCGCGCGCATCGAGGTCCTGGGCTCGGCCTCCGACTCCATCACCCATGACGAGGCCGTGAAGGTACATGCGGGTACGGCCGAGGTCATGGCGCGCGTGTCGCTCCTCGAGGGCGCAACGCTGGATCCGGGCGACACCGGCTGGGCGCAGCTTCGGCTCGCGGCGCCGCTCGCCGTCGCCGTCGGCGATCGATTCGTGATACGCCGGCCGTCTCCGCCCGAGACGCTCGGCGGGGGAGCGGTCGCCGACATCTCAGGCGAGCGGATGCGTCGTCGCGGCGAGGCCGTCGCCGTCCTCGAGCGGCGCAGCGCTCCCACCGTCGCGTCGCGACTCCTCGCCGCATTTGACGTCCCGCGGACGCTCGACGAGGCGGCGGCGCGCGGCGGACTCGATGCGGCGGACCGCGATGCCGCGGCGCGCGAGCTGATCGCGAGTGGAAGAGCGGTGCGCCTTGCCGACGCGCTCCTCGCGCGCGACTCGTTCGATGCGCTTGCGGTACGAGTGGAACGCACGCTCGCGGCGACACACCGGCGAGCGCCGCTTCGCCCGGGGGCACCACGCGAGGAGGTCCGCTCGTCGCTGGATCTGCCGGCCAAACGCTTCAACGCGCTCGTCGAGCGTCTCGCCGCCGAGGGCCGGATCGCCGAGCGCGGAAACACGCTTGCCCTCGTAACCCACGTGCCGACCCTCAGCGCGAGCCAGGAAGCGGCATGGTCGCGCGCGCGAGACGCGCTTGGCCGCGCGCCCCTTCAGCCTCCGTCGCCCGCCTCTCTTGAGTCCGAGTACGGCCTCGACCGTGAGCTCGTCGCCGCACTGGCCGAGCGCGGCGACCTGATCCGCATCGGCACCGAGGCGGTATTCCTGCCGGACGCCGTCGCGCGCTTTGCCGACGCGGTCGTGACCGAGCTTGCCGCGACGGGCACGATCACGGTCGCCCGCGCCCGTGACCTCACCGGCTCGAGCCGAAAGCACGTGCTCCCACTTCTCGGCTTCCTCGACGATCGCGGGCTCACCCGCAGGTCCGGCGACGATCGCATCCTCGTCCTGGGACCAGAGCAGGCGCGCGAGCGCGTCGCTACGCTCATCGATCGAAAGAAGGTCGCTCCATGAGATTTCGCGCCGTTCGTCCGTCGCAGCTCGGCAAGGTCGACGCGATCATCGTCCCGCTCTTCGCGGGCGCCGAGCCACCGGCGTGGCTCTCGCGTCCGACGCGCGCCGCTATCGCCCGGCTCCTCAAAGAAGAACAGGGGGTCACCCGGCTCTACGGCGTGAACACGCTGCACGAGGAGCCGCGTGTGGTCATCGTCGGCGCCGGCAAGCCAGGGGAGCTCGATGCGGAACGCGCGCGCAACATCGCGAGCGCGGGGATCCGCGCGCTCTGGCGATCGTCTGTGCGCAAAGTCGGCATCGCCATCGCGGCGGACTCGATCGGTGAGGAGCGGGCGGCGCAGGCCGCGGTCGAGGGCGCGATCTACGGGATGTGGCGACCTGAGGCGCACCGCACTCGCGAAGAGGAGCGGCGTCTTCCGAACATCGACCAGGTCCTTCTCGTCACCGAGAAGGCCGTGGCCGACGCGATCGAGCGTGGCTCTGCCGTCGGCGATGCCACGAACGTGGCCCGTCGCCTGGCGAACGAGCCGGCCAACCGAATGACGCCGACACTTGTCGCCGAGGCGGCGAAGGAGCTCGCGAAAGAAGCCGGAGTCCGCATCGAGGTCCTGGACGCGGATCGTTGTCGCGCTCTCGGGATGGGTAGCTTCCTGTCGGTCGCACAGGGCAGCCACGAGCCACCCCGCTTCGTCGTCATGCGTCACCGCGGACGAGGCGGCTCCGGGTACGACCTTGGTCTGGTGGGGAAGGGCATCACCTTCGATTCCGGCGGGATCTCGATCAAGCCCGCCGACAACATGCACCACATGAAAGCCGACATGACCGGCGCGGCCTCGGTCATCGCGGCACTCGCCGCCATCGGGAAGCTCGGTCTCAAGGTGAACGTGATCGGCGTGGCGCCGTGCACCGAGAATCTCCCCGGTGGCGGTGCGACCAAGCCCGGAGATGTGTTCACGGCGATGAGCGGGAAGACCGTCGAGGTGATCAACACGGATGCCGAGGGGCGGCTCGTCCTCGTCGACGGGATCACCTACGCCCAGCGCGAAGGCGCAAAGCGCGTGATCGACGTGGCAACCCTGACCGGCTCGATCGCGGTCGGCCTGGGCCAGCATTTCAGTGGTCTGTTCGGCAAGCCGGACTCGTTCGTCGCTATCGTCCGCGAGACCGCTTCGGCGGCGGGCGATCGCATGTGGCCCATGCCACTCACCGACGAGTACCGCGACGAGGTCAAGGGTGAGGTGGCCGACATCCGGAACAGCACCGGTGCTCGGGCCGGAGGTGCGATCACCGCGGCAGCGTTCCTCGAGTCCGCCGTGGACGAGGGGACCGAATGGGCGCATCTGGACATCGCCGGGACTTTCTGGTTTGAGCGGGACCGGCCCCACGCTCCCAAAGGACCCCAAGGGCCGGCCGTTCGCACCCTGATCGCTCTTGCCGAGCGCTATGCGCAAGACGGAAAATAGAACGCGTGGTCTATCTAGCGAGTCCCGGTTCGGCCCGACCGAGGGCCCCCGCGCGGTGGGGCACCGGCCGGAGGCCGGGGGGTCCGCCGCCGCGTAAAGAGGGTTTCGGTCGGGCCGAACCTGTGGTTCGAGATCGCCCGAGATGACAGAGCAGCTGAGTTTCCGTCTTGGCGAGCCGCGTCCGGACATTCTTCAGGGACTCCAGCCGGAACAGCGGCTTGCCGTCGAGCATGGGGCCGGCCCGCTCCTTGTGGTCGCGGGCGCCGGGACAGGGAAGACCCATGTCCTCACCGCGCGGATCGTTCACCTCATCACTTCGGGCGCGGCCAAGCCGCACGAGATCCTCGCCGTCACCTTCACCGAGCGCGCCGCGGCCGAGATGCAGGAGCGCGTCGACATCAACACGCCGATCGGGTTGAACGACGCAGTGATTCGCACGTTCCATGGATTCGGCGATGAGGTCTTCCGCGAGTTCGCGCTCGAGCTTGGGCGAAGTGGCGAGCTCCGCGTCCTCTCGCCCGCAGAGCAGGTGATCATGGTCCGCGAGCACCTCTACGGCTGCGCGCAGTGCGAGATCGCCCTTCCTCTCAAGCGGTACCGACCCGCGGGCGATCCGCTGCAGCACGTGCGCGCCCTGCTCGATCTCTTCGGACGTGCGCGCGACGAGGACGTTTCGCCGGAGGCGTATGTCGCGTACGCGAAGGGCCTCCGCGATGCCGTCGGAGATTCCCTCGACGCCGACGTGAAGGCGGACGAGGCATCGTCGCACGAGGAGCTCGCGGCGACGTACGAGGCCTACACGCGCATAAAGGATCGACATGGCGTCGTCGACTTCGGCGATCAGATCGCGTTGACGCTCAAGCTGCTCCGCGACCACCCCGCCGCCGCGGCGCGCCTGCGGAACCGTTTCCGCTACATCCTGGTCGACGAGTTCCAAGACACGAACGACGCGCAGTTCGAGCTGCTGCGACTTCTCGCCGAGCCACATCGCAACATCACCGTGGTGGGGGACGACGATCAGTCGATCTTCGCCTGGCGCGGTGGGACGCTTCGCAACTTCGATCGCTTTCGCGAGAGTTACCCCGACCACACCACGGTCCCGCTCATCGAGAACCGCCGCTCATCGCAGGGTCTGCTCGATGCCGCCTACCGGCTCATTACCAAGAACCCCGAGCGCCTCGAGGCGAGCCTCGGGATCGATAAGCGGTTGCGCGGCCGCCCCTCGGGCGACGAGGTCGACATCGATCACCTCCAGAGAGTGACCGGCGTTGAGGAGGCGGAGACGGTGGCCGAGCTGATCGCGCGCGAGGCGGTGCGGCGGCAGCGGCGCTTCGGCGACTTCGCGATCCTCGTCCGGAACAACTCCGACGCCACGCCCTTCCTTCATGCCCTTGCGCAAAGACAGATCCCCACGCACTTCTCCGGCGGTGGGCAGCT
>VBEU01000091.1 GCA_005883775.1 Chloroflexota bacterium
AGGGCGTCGCTCGGAATCGAATGGTCGCCGCAGCCTGTGGCGCGCTCGCGCTGAGCCTCACCCTCATCGTCGCGCTGACGTCGACCATCGTCGGTCCGACCGCAAGCAGCGTCGCGTCGATGGTCCTCGCGCTGGCGTCGGCGGTCGGATATGTCGTCGCGTTCGCGCCGCCGGTCCTGCTCAAGCGCGCGTGGCGCGAGCCGGCCCTGCGCTCGTTTCTGACACGCGCCGCCGCGATCTCCCCCCACGATCCGCCGGAAACGATCCTCCACGGTCTCGAGGTCGCGATCGCGCGGGCCGCGCCGGGGCACGCGGCGCGAATCGCCGTCGTCGACGAGACCACCGAAGCCCTCGCGATCGGAGACGACAAAGAGCTACTCTCGTCGGCCGAGGTCATGGCCGGCGTCGTCGAGACGCAGACGCCGCGCTTCGTGCGCACCGCGGCCGGAGCGATCCTCGCGGCACCGATCACCGGAAGAGGTCGACGGATCGGCGTGCTCGCGGTGATGGGCCGGCGCGCGCCTCTGTTCGCTTCCGACGATCTCGATCTGGTGCAGCTTCTCGCCGAGCAGGCCGCGATCGTCCTCGACGGCGCGCGGCTGTACGGCGATCTCGCATCGGTGAACCGCGATCTGAGCGAGGCGACCAAGGTGAAGTCGGAGTTCCTCGCCAACATGAGCCACGAGCTTCGGACCCCGCTCAACGCGATCCTCGGGTTCTCCGGACTCCTCTCGGAGCAGCTCGCCGACTCGATGAACGAGAAGCAGAAACGTTTCCTCCGCAACATCCAGGAGGCCGGCGACCATCTGCTCGATCTCATCAACGACGTGCTCGATCTGTCGAAGGTCGAGGCCGGCAGGCTCGACCTGCGGCCGGAGATCGTCACGCTCGACGCTCTCCTCGAACCGGTCTCCGCCGCCGCCCGCACGGCGGCGCAAGCGAAGGGCGTCCTGTTCACGATCGAGACCCCCGAGGCGCCGTCACTTTTCGTCGATCCGACTCGCGTTCGCCAGGTGCTCTTCAACCTCGTTTCGAATGCCGTGAAATTCACCTCGGGCGGCGGCCACGTCACGCTGCGCACGCTCGTGCAGGATCGCGATCTGCGCTTCGAGGTGGCCGACACGGGCATCGGCATCCCGAAGTCCGCGACAGGCCGGATGTTCGGCGTGTTCGAGCGATTTCATGAGGGCCGCACCGACGCATCTGGGACCGGACTCGGTCTCGCGCTGTCGAAGCGCCTCGTCGAGCAGATGAGCGGCACGATCAGCTTCGACAGCGAAGAGGGGACCGGCACCACCTTCCGCGTGGAGTTGGCTGGCGCGGTGACCGAACAGATCGTCGGCGAGCGGATCCTCGTGGTCGAGGACGAGCGCCACGATGCCGATCTGATCGTCGCGGTCGCGGCCTCGATGGATTTGCGAGCCGAGGTCGTCCGCAGCCTCGCCGGCACCGAAGACGCGCTCGCCCGAGGACGTCCGCTGGGAGTCGTCCTCGACCTGCGGCTCACCGACGGGCGCGGCGAGCAATTCCTGGGACGGCTTCGAACCGATCCCGCGCTCGCCGACGTGCCCGTCATCGTCGTGACCGTCGAAGCTGATCCGGCGACCACTCTCGCCCTCGGCGCCGACGACTACCTCACGAAACCGATCGATCGCGTCCGTCTTGAAAACTGGCTCCGCCGACTCAGGCAGCGAGGGATCGACCGTGCACGCACCAACGGAAGGAGAGAGCTTGCGCATTCTCCTCGTTGAGGACGATCCCATGAACGTCGAGTTGTTCGAGACGGCGCTCCAGACCGACGGCCACGAGATCGTGATCGAGCGGGACGGGGCGGCCGGCGAAATGCGTGCATCCGACCGGTTCGATCTGGTCCTCCTCGACATCCAACTGCCGAAGATGAACGGGCTCGACGTCTGCCGGAGCCTTCGCGCTCGCGGGCTGCGTATGCCGATCGTCGCCCTCAGTGCATCCGTCCTACCCGAGGAGATCGCGCGCACCAAGTCAGCCGGCTTTGACGAGTTTTTGGCGAAGCCGATCTCGCCCCGGGACCTGCGGGCCGCGGTCCGCAGGTTTGCCGCGTAGACAGAAGTCATGACCGAGCACCTCGTCCCCACGCATCGGCCGAACGTCCTCGTGGTCGATGACTTGCGCTCGAACCGCGAACTCCTCGAGGGACGACTCGCGGACCTCGGCTACGACGTGCGCGAGGCGAAGGACGGGATCGAGGCGCTCGACGCGGTCGCGGCGGAGGAACCCGACCTCATCCTGCTCGACATCGACATGCCGCGGCTCGACGGCATCGCCGTGTGCGAGCAGCTCAAGGCGCATCCGGTTCACCGCCTCATCCCGATCGTGATTCTCACGGCATCGAGCGATCGAGACACGAAGCTTCGCGGGCTCGCGGCCGGTGCCGACGATTACCTGAGCAAGCCCTTCGACTCGAAGGAGCTGCTCATTCGCACGAAGGTGCTCCTCCGGCAGCGCGCGCTGAACCAGCGGCTCGATGCGACCGAAGGGGTGCTCTTCGCACTCGCCCGCGCGGTCGAGGCACGCGACCGGCACACGATCCACCACGCCGAGCGCGTTGGCCGGTACGCCGAAGCGATCGGCGGAGCCGAGGGCCTCGGACCGGAGGACTGTGACCTTCTGTACCAGGGCGGTGTCCTGCACGATCTGGGGAAGATCGCCATCCCCGACGCGATCCTCCTGAAGCCGGGGCCGCTCAGCACCGAGGAATTCAGCGTGATGAAAACGCATTCGATCGAGGGCGAACGAATCTGTCTCTCGCTTCGCAGCGTCGCGCATTACCTGCCGATGATCCGGCACCACCACGAGCGGATCGACGGTGCGGGGTACCCCGATCATCTCGCGGGAAAGGACATACCGCTGGGTGCGCGTATCGCCGCGATCTCCGATGCCTGGGACGCGATGGTGAGCGATCGGCCATATCGCGCGGGCCTCGGCGAGGATGAGGCTCTCCGCCGCCTCCGTCAGGGTGCTGGGACGCAGTGGGATGCCGGGCTTGTCCACACATTCATCGACCTCCTCGACGGGGGCCTGACCGCGCGCGTCACCCGTTCGCAGCTCGCGGCGATCGCGTGAAGCGACCGGTGTCGCGCGCCGTTGTCGAGCAGCTCGCTCGCTCGGATGTGCGAGGCGGTCGGCGTCAAAAAAAATCCAGGGATGTGTCACTCCGCGAAGGAGAGCTCCTGGCTGCGCTGCGGCGCGGGGAGCTCGAGCTTCGGTACCAGCCGATCGTCGACCTGCGCAGCGGCGAGTGCCGCCGTGTCGAGGCGCTCCTCCGCTGGCGGCACCCTCGGTTCGGACTGCTCGAGCCTGGCGACTTCCTGCCGTTCGCGTCGGAGCTCATCGAGCAGATCGGCGTGTGGGTCGTCCGTGCGGCAACCGCTCAGTGGACGGAGTGGCGCGGGCTCGGCCCCGCGCTGGGCGTCGGGGTCAACGTGTCCGCGCCGGAGCTGGCGCAGGTCGACGCGTTCCTCGAGGCGATCGCCCCGCTCGGATCCGGAGCGATCACGTTCGAGCTCAGCCCGGAGACGCTCGCGGGTGCGGAAGAGCGGCCGGCAGTCACGCGGCTCGCCGCGGCGGGAGCGCGCATCGCGGTCGATGGGGTCGGTGCGGCGGATGCGCCCGGAAGGACCCTCGCGTCGCACCTCGACGAGCTCAAGATCTCGCGCGCGCTGCTGCGGCGGGCGACCGAGGATCCGCGCGCTCTCGCGGACATGCGCTCGCTCGTCGAGCTCGCACGGGATTACCGCCTCATCTCGGTCGCGGTGGGCATCGAAGACGGGGCCATGCGCGACCTCGCGCGGACGCTCGGGTGCGAGCTCGGCCAGGGATATTTCGTCAGCCGTCCGCTTGTCCCGGACCGGCTTGGGCCGTGGCGGCGATGGGTGGCCGGTGTGGCGCTCACGGGTTCGCTGACCCTCACGACGTTCGCGGGGATCGGAAAGGCCGCCGCGAGCGGAGGCGGCCAGCAAACTCCGACGCTCGGGAAGGGCGTTCTTCCGACGGCGTGCTCGCTCGACCTACCGACCGTGGCCGCGAGAACGGGGATCGAGCTCCGCTGCGATCGGACCGATGTCGCCGACATCTACACCGACGAGTCCGTCACTCCCGCCGTCCGTGACGCGCTCGTGAAGGCCGTCGAGCGCGACGTCGCGACGCTGCAGCAGGAGTTCGGGCGAAGCTTCGCCGGCCGACCAGCGGTCTACGCGTTCGCCACGCGCACCGGCTTCGCCTTCGGGCTGCAGGAGATCTTCGGGGTGCGCGGCCCGGACGCCGGCCTGCTGGCGGTGGCGAACGGCGGGATCACGCTGCCGCGTCAGGGTGCGATCGTCCTCAACCTTCAGAACGTTCCGAACGACAAGGACTTCGCAATCGTGCGGCACGAGCTCACCCATGCCCTGGTCCACGAGACGATCGGCGTCGATTCCACGCTCCCCGCCTGGTTCGACGAGGGTCTCGCAACCCTAGAGGAGCGGGCTGGGTCGGCCACCTCGGGGGTGCGCAGCTCCGCCGTCGCGCTCTCCATTCTGACCGCGGGTAAGACGACGCTCGGCGATCTCGAACAGGGCACGCAGTGGGTGCAGCAGAACGCCGCACTCGACGGGCAGGCCTATTCGGTGGCCGCGGAGGCCGTGCGCCTCCTCAAGCAGCGTGTATCCCGCGACGGCCTGATGCGGATCCTTGAGACGATGCACCAGGGTTCGACGTTCGCGGCGGCGTACGCGGGCGAGGCCGGCGAATCGATCGGAGACTTCGAGCGGTCGTTCCCGTCACGCCTCGCCGCCGATCAGTCCGAGGCGCGGATCGTCCAGGCGCAGCGCCCGGACGGTGTGCTCTGGACTCTCTCGGGCTTCACGCCCGAGAGCGTCGTGACGATCGCGATCGACGGCGCCGGTTACCACCTCGAATACGAGGTCCGCACCGATAAGTACGGCATGCATCAGGGAAGCTTCGGCGGCACCGCGCCGAAGGGCGATTACACGATCCGGGCGAGCCGCACGGGAACGAGCGCCACGACGACGATCCGAACCTAAAGCGTCATCAGGACCATGGGTCGAGTTTTAGCCGGTCGTTCGGTGGAAGGGCGTCATTCTCGTGCAAGGCCTCAGCCCGAAGCACCGGGATCGCACCGATGAGCATCATCGCGGTCTCCATGTCACGCGGAAACGCGATCTCGATCGCCTTGATCATCAGTGCTTCGAATGCCTCCGGCGGCTCCATGACATACGGATCGTGAAGATCCGTCCGCACCGATACCGTGACCCGACCGGGCACGGGTCCGGGGGCCGTGTAGCGCACGACAGCCAGATGTTCCATGCGTTTCGCCGCTCTCTCATCCGTGCGTCCCTCAGCCGCGATCTTGCGCATCAGCTCGAGCAGCTCCTTGTAGAGCTCGCGCGCGGGCTTCATGTCCCCGGGAGCGGACGCGATTCGGAACTTTTCCTCGTCTGACACGGGGCTCATGGTCCCGCCCGAGTCAAGTCGAAAGGAGCGGCGGGCTCTCGGCGCCGCCCGGTACAGTTCGGCCACATGGGGGAGCAAAAGCCCGTAGATCTTGATGCGCTCATGGCGGAAGTCCGTGAGCGCATCCGGATCAAGCGAGAAAAGGGCATCTACGGGCCCGATGTCGAGGCGCTCATGCGCGTTCCGCTGCCCGGCGGGCGCCGCATCTTCTCAGAGGACCTGCAGGATCCGCTCGCCTCGCTCGCCGAGGCCCTCGACGAAGAGGTCGAGTACGACCCGCGAAGCCGCAAGCCGGTCGTGGGCCCAGTCATCACGTACGCCCGAAGGATCGTCATCTCGCTCGTCCGCTGGTGGATGGGAGCGATCCTCGAGCGCCAGGAGCGGATCAATCGGCTGCTCGCGGCGGCGTACGACTACGAAGGCCAGATGGCGCCGCGCTTCGGCTCGCGCCTCGAGCGCCTCGAGCGCGATTGGAAGGAGTGGCGCGAGCACGAGGTCGCCGCGAACCTGCACTCGGTGTACTTCCAGGCGCGCTTCGGCGGCGACGAGCCGGTCATCCGCAGGCAGTCCGAAGCGTTCGTCGATCTGTACAAGGGCAGGAATCGCGTGCTCGACCTCGGATCGGGTCGCGGGATCTTCCTACAGCTGCTCAAGGAACATGGCATTGGCGGGTACGGGGTGGACCTCGATCCGCGCATGGTCGCGCAGTGCCGCGAGAAAGGTCTCGAGGCGCACGAGGTCGACGCGCTCACGCATCTGCGGCAGGTCGCGGCCGGAAGCGTGGATGGCCTGTACGCCCGGCACCTCGCCGAGCACATCCTCCCCGGGGAGCTCGTCGAAATACTTCGCGCATGCCGCCGCGCGCTCGCGCCCGGCGCCCCGACCGTCTTCATCACGCCGAATCCGAAAACGCTCACGGTCGGCGCGCACACCTTCTGGACCGACCCGCAGCACCTCCGGCCGATCCCGCCCGATCTTTTCAAGTTCTATCTGGAGGTCGAGGGCTTCACCGACGTCGAGCTCCGTACCTTCGAACCGAGCGAGCGGCGCCTCAACGAGGACGTGCCCGCGGGACCGATCCGCGAGAACGTGAAGCTCTTGAACGAGACGCTGTTCGGCGATCGCGATTACGCGGTGATCGGGCACGCTCCGAAGTGAGGGTGCATCAATTCCATCCAACCCTCGCGCCCGGCGACGCCATGAGCAACCACGTCTTCGCGCTACGCAAGAAGATCCGGCACTGGGGCTATGACTCGTTCGCGTACGCGGTCGAGGCGAAGCCCGGCGTCGCCGATGTGCGGTCGTACCGCAGGCTCTTCCGGGAGGTGAAGCCGGATGACCTGCTCATCGTCCATTTCTCGATGGGCAGCGAGGTCGTCGATCAGCTGATCAAGATCCCGGCCCGCCGCGTGCTCGTGTATCACAACATCACGCCACCGGAGTTCTTCAGCGGCATCAATCCGCACGCCGCGGCCTTCGATCGTCTCGGGCTGCGACAGCTCGCGCGGATCGCACCGGCGTTCGAGCTCGGTATCGGCGTCTCCGAATTCAACCGCCGCGCGCTCGCCCAGGCGGGGTACGAGGAGACGACCCGCGTTCCCATTCTTTTGGACTGGGAGCATTTCGCTGTGCCGCCGAACGACGCGGTGCTCGCGCGCTGGAAGGGCCTCCGCAGCGTGCTCCTCTTCGTGGGCCGCATATCGCCCAACAAACGGCAGGACGATCTGGTGCGGATGCTTGCGTACTACCGGCGCTGCATCGATCCGGAAGCGCAGCTCGTCCTCGTCGGTGCCTTCCGCGACCAGCCGCAGTTCCACGCCCGGGTGGTCGCGCTCATCGAGCGCTTGGGACTCGGCGGCGCGGTCCACTTCGCGGGAGGCGTCGAGGACGCGTCGCTGCTCGCCTACTACCGCGCTGCGACGGCATTCGTGTCGCTCTCCGAGCACGAAGGCTTCGGCGTACCGCTCCTTGAGGCGATGCGCTTTCGGTTGCCGGTGGTCGCGTACAACGCGGCGGCGATCGGCGAGACCGTCGGAGCAGCTGGCGTGCTGCTGCAGGAGCGCGATCTCGCGGAGACCGCAGAGGCAGCCGCGATGGTCGGCGAGCGCACGGAGCTCCGCGAGGCCCTCGTCGCCGCCGGCGAGAAACGCGTTTTGGACTTCGATCCGGACAAGGTGGCCGAGCGGACTCGTCAGGTGCTCGGGATTTGACGGCTCACGGCGGGCGATGCCATCTTGGCGGACGGACATCAGCAAGGAACACGACGGCGAGCTGGCCGAGGCGTTTCGTTCCTGACAGGACGACAAAATGACCGAGCGTCTGCGTTTCGCGCATCAGTTCAACCCGGTGATCGCGTACGGCGACGCGATCGGAAACGACTGCCTCGAGCTGCAGCGGATGTTCTGGTCATCAGGCGTACGGAGCGAGCTCTTCGCCTGGGAGGCGAAGCCCGAGGTCCGCGCGCTCGTGCGGGACTACCACGATCTCGAGACGATTCACCGACGGGACGGATTGCTTCTGGTGCACCACTCCATGGGGAACGATGCGGTGCCCGAGGTCGCCAATCTCCCGGTCCGTAAGGCCATCGTCTACCACAACATCACACCTTCGTCCTACTTCGCCGGTCTGAACGACGAGCTCACGCGCTATGCGGATGTTGGGCGCGAGCAGTTGAAGCTGCTCGCGAAGAGCGCGGAGTTCGGCATCGCCGACAGCGAGTACAACCGCAAGGAGCTCGAGGAAGCAGGCCTCGCGAACACGGCGGTCGTTCCTCCGCTCGTGGACTGGGAGGATTTCGACCGGCCGCCCGATCAGGATGTCGCGCGGCGACTTGCGGACGAGCGCACATCGATCCTCGCCGTGGGCCAGATCCTTCCGCACAAGGCTGTCCACGACGTCGTGGCCGCGTTCGCGAAATATCGCGAGTCCGACCGCACTGCGCATCTTTATCTCGTCGGGCCGACCGCGATGTCCGCCGGGTACGTCGATAGGGTGCGCGGCGATATCCGCAAGCTTGGCCTCGACGGTGCGGTGACGCTCACCGGGAGCGTCACCGTGGAGCAGCTCGTCGCCTATTACCGCGGCGCGACCGCGTTCCTGACGCTCTCCGAGCACGAAGGTTTCTGCGTGCCGCTCCTCGAGGCGATGCGGAGCGATCTCCCCGTCGTCGCGAACGCCGCCGCGGCGATTCCGGAGACCCTCGGTGACGGCGGAATCCTCATCGAAGACAGATCCCCGGAGGCAGTCGCCTCGCAGCTCGAGCGGGTCGTGCGCGATCAGACACTTCGCAAGGAGCTGATCGAGAAGGGGCGCCGCCGTGTCGAGGCATTCTCTCGCGGCCACATCGCCGAGCGGCTCAAGCTCGCGCTCGCCCAAGGTGGCTGGGATCTGCCGGACGCGCGATCGAAGCACGTGGTCGTTCTGTCTAGCGATCAACGTTGCGGCATCCACCATTACTCGCTCGCCGTCACGGATGGCCTTCGCGACCGAGGGCACCAGGTGACCTTTGTCGGTGTCAAGCACCTCGACACGGCCGATCTGTACCGGAAGCTCAAGTTCATCTCAACGAAGAGCGACGCCGTGCTTATCGAGCACGAGGCCGGGATCTTCCGCGACGTCCCGTTCGTGCGCGCGCTCATCTCGCTCTGGCGCAAGCGACTTCCGGTGATCCTCTCGCTGCACGAGCTCGAGCCCGAGAAGTTCCATCACTACCGTCGCCTCTCGGCTGCGCTGCACTACAACCCCCGCTACCGCCTGCCGCTCGAGATCCTCCGAATGCCGTGGGTCGCGCTGCGCATGGCCAACTGGTTCCTGCGCTACCGGCTGATCCTGATGTTCATGGGAGCGATCCCGCGCAAGCTGGTGGTGCATTCGACTCGCAGCGAGCGCTGGCTCCAGCTCCTCACACCCGATCAGGACAAGCGGGAGCGCTTCCCGCTCATGATCATGCCGCTCGAAAACACGGTGCTGCCGAGGACCACCGAAGAGAAGCGGAAACTCCGGGCGCGCTTCGGTCTGCCTACGGACAAGTTCATCTTCATATCGCCGGGATTCTTCTTCGCGCGCAAGCGCTACAAGGAAGTGATCGAGGCGCTGCCGGACGACGCCGTGCTCGTCCTCTCGGGGACAAGGTCGGATTGGGAGCCTCGATACTTCGACGAGGTCAATTCGCGCGCCAAGACGAAAACGAACGTTGTGGTCAACACCGAATACAACACGATGGGCGAGTATGTCGCGGCGTCCGACGCGGTCGTCCTGTTCTATGAGGACGTCTTTCAGAGCGCGGTGGTCACTCAGGCCGTCTGGGCAGGGTTACCGTGCATCTTCTCCGAGGCCGAGGGCTTCGCGCCATATCACGCGGCCGGGCCGGTCGCGCGGAGCAGCGACGAGCTCGCGAAAGCGATGCGCGAGATCCAGAAACCGGAGACGTACGCGAAGTACGCGCGCGGGGTCCGCATCCTGCGCCGTCTCCTATCGCCCGAGCGGAACGCGGAACGCTACCTCGCCGGTATCGAGTGAGGATCCTCGTCGTCGTTCAGCGCTACGGCGCCGAGGTGGTCGGCGGCTCCGAGTCGCACGCGCGTGTCGTGGCCCACCGCCTCGCGATGGTCAACGAGGTGGAGGTTGCGACGACCAACGCCCTGGACTACTGGAGCTGGGCGCCGCACTTTCCGGAAGGCGAGTCGATGGACGGGCCGGTGCGCGTCCGCCGGTTTGCCGTGACGGGCACGCGAAGCCCGACGT
>VBEU01000211.1 GCA_005883775.1 Chloroflexota bacterium
TCGGATCTCGGTCACCCCCCGGACGCTTCCGGCGGGCAGCGCTGTGGGCGTGGATCCGGCGCTGACCTCGACGATCGGAAGGCCGTTCGAGCGCAGATCGTCTGCGGCGGAGACCAGGGCCGCGCCCTCCGCACGTCCCCACGTTTCGCGCGCCTCGGTCCCCTCAGCGTACGCGCGGAATCCGCGGAAGCCGTAGATACCGATGAGCTCGAGGCTCGGAAGATCGCTGATGCGCTGCGCGAGCTCGATCGCCGCCACGCCGGCACGGACACCAGTCCGTCCGATCCCGAGGTCGATCTCGAGCATCACGCCAAGCTCGATGCCGCCGTCGGTCGCGGCCCGCGACAAGCGTTCCGCTCCCTCGCGGCTGTCGACCGCGCACCGGAGCCGCACGCTGCGGGCAAGTCGGACGAGCTTCTCCAGCTGCGGCGGCGCAACGATCTGGTAGGCGACGAACAAATCGTCGATGCCAGCGTCGGCGAACACTTCGGCTTCCGAGATCTTCGACACCGTGATCCCGGTGGCTCCGGCCGCGATCTGAAGGCGCGCGATCTCCGGCACCTTATGGGTCTTGGCGTGCGGTCGCAGGCGCACGCCGAGGCGGCGCGCGGCCGCCGCCATCGCGTCGAGGTTGGACCTCATGCGGTCGACATCGACATACAGGAAGGGCGTGGCCACCTCGTCCAAAGCCCGCCCCGCGGTTTCGGAGTCGGTCATGCCGTGGGTCGAATGAACAGCCATCGGGATTGGCTAGAGATTAGCCCTCTCGGCAGTTCGCACTTCTGCCGACCGCTACCCTCATCGCGTGCCCAGCACGGCCAACGAGATCGTGATCGAGCAGGTCCGCTCGGTCGCAGGTCTCACCGATGGCCTGGGGGCGCTCCTTGCCGACGCCGTCGAGGGCGGGGCCTCGGTGGGATTCGTCGCGCCGTTCCCAGTGCGCGAGGCCGCCGCCTGGTGGCAATCGATTGCGACGGACATCGAGACCGGGAGCGTGATCCTCATCGTGGCGCGGGAGGCCGATCGCATCGTCGGAACGGTGCAGCTTCGGTTGGCGCCGTTGCCGAACGCACGGCACCGGGCCGAAGTCGCCAAGCTCCTCGTGCACCGCGACGTCCGCCGGCGCGGGATCGCCCGCATGCTCCTGGCGGCGATCGAGCGGATCGCGCGCCGCGAGGGTCGCACGCTTCTCGTGCTGGACACGATCAGCGGCAGCGAGGCGGACCATCTCTATCGAACGCTCGGTTGGACCGCGGTCGGTTCGGTGCCGAACTACGCCGCAATGCCGGACGGCGCGCTGGCTGCGACGACCTATTTCTATCGCGACCTCTCAGGATGATCGCCGTGGCGCGGATCGTCGACGCGCAGGAGCCACCACCCGCCGCCCGCCGAGGGCGATGGCTCGCGCTCGCCGCGGTGGTGCTCATCCTTCTGGTATTCGCCGCGACCCTCGAGCCCGTCCAGCGAACGGCGCGCACGGCACTCGGGCTCGCGGGACTCCTGCCACTCGCGGTCACGATGTCGGGGATGGTCATCGACGAGGGTGGGCTCCCCATCGCGCACGCGTTCGTTCGCGTCGACCAGGGCCAGGAGCTCGCGGCGACCTACACCGACGAAACAGGAGGCTATCGGATGGGCTTCACGATTCGGACCGCCGCGCCGGCGCATGTGTCTTTCGGCGCGAACGGCTACGAGGCGAGCCTCCGCGA
>VBEU01000212.1 GCA_005883775.1 Chloroflexota bacterium
TTACCACAGCGTTGTGTGCACTACGGACGCCGGATACGCCGCCAGGCCAGGATGGCTAACCCTATGGTCGCGAGCGGCACGAGAACGAGGTGGATCTCGCGCGCCGCTCCGACGACGCGCCCGGACGACAATCCGAACGCGATGCCCAGGACCGACAGCACGTACGCGGTCCAGTAGAGCGCGCGGCCCTCGCGCAGCGCGGCCGCGACCAGCAAGACGCCGATCACGGCCTCGCCTGCTCCCGCCTGCCAGATCGGTTCGCCGAAGTAGAAGTCCAGCGGACCGAACGAGAGACGGAGACCGAAGTTCTGCAGAGACGAAGCGAGGAACACGAGCCCGTACGCCGCGGTGAGCGCGCGAAGGAGGCGATCCGAGCTAGTCGACAAGGCCGCGTTGCCTGATGAGGAGGCCCGCGGCCACGATGAGCCCCGCGAGCAGGCTGACGTGGTAGACGACCTCGCCGGGTTCGCCACGTGGAACGGTGACCGTGAGTCCGTAGACGGTGCCGACGAGCGCGAGCAACGTCGCGACCACCCCGAATGCCCACGCGCGCGCCCACGACAGGAACGCCGCGACGGCCGCGATGGCCAGCACGAGCCCGAGGAGCGCCTCCGGCGGCGCCGCACCAGGGAAGGGATCGATCGCACCGAGCAGGCTTGCGTGCACCGCCGATGCCGCGAGAAGCGTCAACGCCGCCACGAACATCAGCGCGATGATGAACGTTCTCACGGTGCGAGTCGCTCCCGGATCCGGAACGCCGGGTTCGCGAACGTGGAGAACACACCGCTCGACAAGGGGGACGTCACTCTCAGCACCACCGACAAGATCACGTTCAAGTGGGGAAAGCGTTCGAGCGTGGCACGCATTGGCGGCCTCCGCCAATCCGTGACGACACCCGGCGTAATTTCAGCCTCGGGCCGAGGCACGAGCGTCGCGATCTGCCCGGAGACGTACAAATGCGTCATTTGGTACACGATGGCCAGCCCTGCGGTGCTTCTCCAGGTGGCCAATCATCTCGTCCTCGTCGACCATTACTGCATTGTTCCGGGGTGGCTCTTTCGTGTCCGCGATGAACCGACAGCGGGCGCACTCGATGCCACCGGCTTCGCTCGCGTAAACGTACACATCGGAGTCTTCTGCGAAGCGCGCGTAGCTCATCGGGCTGCCTCTTGATGCGCGCTATGCGAGATCATCGAGAGCGCCGGCTCGCCGCGCGCGCTCTTGCGCGTCGATCCAGGTCTTCTCGATGACGAACGGTTGCCAGAGGCTCGCGGCGACACGCTTGATCTCGTCCTCGGTGTATGGCTGCGGGTCGCCAATGGTCATGGCGTACGCCAGGCGCTTCGCGTTCTCCTCCAGGTAGAGCGACAAAGTCACGCAGCTCGGCACGTCGTCGGCGACGACAGCGACGCCGTGGCCGCGGAGAAGAACGGCGCGGTGCTTTCCGAGATCCTTCGCCATCGCGCTGCCCTGCGAATCGTTGCGCACGAGATCGGGATCGTCGTACACCGGCACGACCTTCCCGAACGGCGCGCCCGCGTTGAACGCGGTGATAAGCGGCTTCCCCACCGTCGCAAATGCCGTCGCGGCGAGCGGGTGGAAGTGCGCGACGCTCCGGATCTCGGGGTGCGCGCGGTAGCAGCCGAGATGGAGCGGCGTCTCGGCGGGCGGCTCGCCGCTCACCACAGCGCCGTCGGCGATGTTCACGACCGCGACCTGCGCCGGCGTAACCGAGATCCGCGAGCTGCGCCGGCCGTTGATGTACGCGACGTCGCCGTCGCGCAGGCTGATGTGTCCGTGCATATCGAAAAGGCCGGCCGCCGCCATGACCCTGCAGGCAAGCGCGACGAGCGCGCGGTCTGCCGCCTCATGCGTCAAACTCGGCGCGGTCCTCACCTGGCTCACGTGGGATAACCCTCCGGCGATTCTTCGCTTGTGATGTGACCGATGTGCGCGTAGCGGCGTCGGAAACGCAGGAGCGCATCGATCTTCGCCGAGTCGATCTGATGTGCCCGCACCTCCCCGGTAAAGAGAAGATGGTCGCCGGTCTCGCGCGAGTCGCGAACGACGCACCACAGCACCGCCATGCTGTCGGCCACCGCGGGCGCGCCGCCCGCGTCCGCCGGTGCCTCGAGCGGCTTGATCCGGAGCGTCGCGAACTTGTCGGCTCCCTCCGCCGATTTG
>VBEU01000213.1 GCA_005883775.1 Chloroflexota bacterium
TTCCGGCTCGAAGGAGAACGGCAGACCGTGACGATCCTCTTCACCGATCTCCGGGGGTCGACCACGCTTGCCGAACGGCTCACCCCGGAGCAGACGATCGCCGCGGTCAACGCGTATCTCCGCGTCATGGCGCGGTGCGTCCTCGACAACGGCGGCATCCTCGACAAGTTCACCGGAGACGGGGTCATGGCGATCTTCGGGGCAATGAGCGATCCGACGAACGGCGCTCTTGCCGCGGCGCGTGCCGCACTCGCGATGCGCGCGAGCATCGCGCAGCTCAACGCGACGCGAGCGGCGCGCGGCGACGTCGTGGTGCAGTTCGGCATGGGCCTGCACACCGGTGACGTGGTCGTCGGCGCGGTCGGCCTTCCGGAGCGCTCCCAGTACGACGCGATCGGCGATGCCGTCAACACGGCTTCGCGCATGGAGACGCTCACCAAGGAGTTCCAGGTCGACTCGATCCTCTCGAGAGACACCGCCGAGCGGTTGCGCGCCGACGGGGTCGCTTTACGGGCCCTCGGCGAGGCGCACGTGAAGGGAAAAGCGAACGCGATCGAAGTCTTCACCCTGAGCTAGGGCGTCGCGCCGGAATGAGCACCCCGTTTGAGCAACGGCTGAGCACTTCTCCCGATGCCGCCACGACCGCGCGTTCATAGCGTGCCCGCCGGGTCGAATAGAACCCGAAGGGAGCCACGCCATGTACGCGCGAAGCCTCGCCGCCCTGTGCACGCTCGGTCTGCTCCTGTCGTCGTGTGGCCCGGTGCGACCGGTCGCGGCGTCGCCATCCCCAGGCGTCGAACGGATCGGGCATGTCATCGTCGTCTACCTGGAGAACCGCAGCTTCGACGGTCTCTACGGCAGCTTTCCCGGAGCGAACGGTCTCCCGCAGGCCGCCGCGATAGCACCCCAGCTCGATAAGGCAGGCAACCCCTACGCCGCGCTGCCGCGCGCGATGGACAACTCGAAGACGCCCGCGGTCGCCGACGCGCGCTTCCCGACCGAGCTCGCGAACCGGCCGTTCGACCTCGCGTCGTACGCGCCGGCCGATCAGCCCATCGGCAACCCGGTGCATCGCTTCTACCAGGAGCAGCTCCAGATCGACGGCGGAAAGATGGACCGGTTCGTCGCATGGACCGACGTCGGAGGTCTGGTCATGGGTACCTACGATGCACGGGAGCTCCCCATCGGGCGGCTCGCCGCGCAGTACACGCTCACCGACAACTTCTTCCACGCGGCATTCGGCGGCTCGTTCCTCAACCACATGTGGCTGGCCTGCGCCTGCACACCGGCGTGGTCCGATGCATTCGTGGTGAACACCACATACACCGTGAACGCCCCGCACCCTAAGACCACCGCAGCGGCCGACCTCCTGCCGTCGCTCACAAACCCGACCATCGGCGACCGTCTCACGGCGAAAGGGGTCGACTGGGCGTGGTACTCAGGTGGTTGGGACGACGCCATTGCCGGCCGGCCCGATCCCACGTTCGTTTTTCACCACCAACCCTTCGCGTACTTCGCTTCGTACGCCGATGGGACCGACGGCCGGCGGCAGCATCTCAAGGACGAGCGGGATTTCATGTCCGCTTTGCGCGACCGAACACTTCCGGCGGTCTCGTTCGTCAAACCCATCGGAGCCGACAGCGGTCACCCCAAGTACGGTGACGTCCGACGCGGAGAGGATCACGTCGCCGCGCTGGTGAAGGCCGTCCAAGACAGCGAGTACTGGAAGGACACCGTCATCGTGCTCACCTACGACGAAAACGGCGGGTTCTGGGATCACGTCGCGCCCCCGACGATCGACCGATGGGGTCCGGGGACCCGAGTACCGACGATCGTGGTCTCGCCGTTCGCAAAGAAGGGCTACGTCGACCACACCCGCTACGACACGACGTCGATCCTGCGGCTCATCGAGATCCGCTGGGGTCTCGATCCGCTCGGTCCGCGCGACGCGGCCGCTGATCCGCTGACCGGCGCGCTCGGCTTCTGAGCGAGACTTGCGGCCGGTCACCAGGCCCTCCGGCGTCTGCCGGAGGGCCTCGTACCGTCAGCGCATGCGAGATTCGCCTAATCTCGACCGATGCCGACCCTGGCCGCGATCGGGATCGTCACGAAGGACATGAAGGAGTCCGTGCGCTTCTACCGGCTCCTCGGGGTGGACGTGACCGATCCCGTCGACGATCACCTGGACGCGACGCTCCCGAGCGGCGTTCGGCTGATGTGGGACGCGCTCGAGCTCATCAAGCAGCTCGAGCCTGACTGGGAAGAGCCTCGCGGACACCGCCGGATCGGCCTGGCGTTCGAGTGTTCTTCTCCGGGTGACGTCGACGCGACGCACGCGCGCGTCGTGAAGGCGGGCTTCCGATCGAAGAAGGGACCCTGGGACGCGTTCTGGGGTCAGCGGTACGCGGAAGTCATCGATCCGGATGACAACGTCGTCGATCTCTTCGCCGAGCTGCCGACACCGACCGCCTAGAAAAGAAAGGGGCCGGCTTAGGCCTCGAGGATCTTCAAACCGGCAGGCCGCGCGCGCAACCAGTCACGCGCGCGCACGAGTGCGCGCACGGTCTCGACGAACTCTCGTCCGGCGCGCGACAGGCGGCGATCGCGGCGGTTCGCGAACCCGATGGTGCGGGTGAGGGGCTCGGCCAGCCGGATCGCGCGCAACGGGCCCGCCGGATCGATGACCAGGCTCGGCACGACGGCGACACCGATGCCTGCCGCGGCGAAACGCAGCACACCGTCCATCTCGCCACCCTCGAGCGCGAACACCGGCTCGAATCCCGCCCGCCGGCACGCCGCGACGGTCGCCGCGCGAAGGTCATAGCCGTCGCGGAACATCACGAGCGGCACGCCACGGAGGTCCGCGATGGTGACCGTCTTTCTCGACGCGAGCGGGTGGTCGTGCGGCACCGCGACGACGAGCTCCTCCCGCAGCAGCGGCGAGGTCTCGAGGGTCTCGTGACGCACCGGCATGATGACGAGCGCGACGTCGAGCGCGCCCTGCTCGAGCTCGGCCACGAGGTCGCGCGAGCCGGCCTCGTGGAGCACCAGCTCGATCCCGGGGAAGGCAGAGTGGAACTTCGCGAGAGCTGGCGGCAGGAGCGTGATCGTGAGCGACGGCGTCGCGCCGACCGCGAGCCTGCCACGTCGCAGGTCGGCAAGCTCGCGCACCTCCCCGGTAGCGCCGTCGACGTCGGCGAGGACGCGGCGCGCCCACGGCAGAAGGGTCTCGCCGGCCGGAGTGAGCGCGACGTTGCCGGTCATGCGATGGAAGAGAGGCGTGCCGAGCTCCTCTTCGAGCACGCGGATAGCGCGCGATACGGAGGGCTGGGCGACACGCAGGCCGCGCGCGGCCTTGGTGAAGTGCCGCTCCTCGGCGACGGCGACGAAGTAGCGGAGCTGATGGAGCTCCATCGCTCATAGCCTACCGCTATCACCGCTAGCGCCTTGAGACCTTTGCGTTCTGGACAGGGGACGCCCACCATCGGTCATGGTGGCGACGAGCGCGGTCGACGTCCGTCATCGGCCGCAAGAGCGCAAGGATCTTTGGTGGCTCGAGCCGACGGTCATCGTCGTCGTCCTCGGGCTCTTTGTCCTCTACTCCATCTACGCCGGCCTGGTCGGAACGAACTATTACTTCGAGCCCTATCTCTCGCCGCTCTACTCGCCCTGTCTCAGCGCGAACTGCGTGCACCCGACCCTGCCGCTCATCGGAACGTATTGGAACCTCTCGCCGGCAATCCTCATCGTCGCGTTCCCGCTGGCGTTCCGGGTGACTTGCTACTACTACCGCCGCTCCTATTACCGCGCGTTCTTCTGGTCGCCGCCGGCCTGCGCGGTCCCGGACGCGCGCAAGGGCTACGCCGGCGAGACGCGATTCCCGTTCCTCATCCAGAACCTGCACCGTTATG
>VBEU01000092.1 GCA_005883775.1 Chloroflexota bacterium
TGCCGGACTTCGAAGCACGCGCTCGAAAGGTTCTGCCGCCCGTTCTCGGCCACTACACGTGGCTCTCGATCGAGCGCGGGGAGGGGAGCTGGCTCGTCACGACAGACGGCCGGCGTGTGCTCGATATGACCTGCGGGATCGCGGTCACCGTCGTCGGTCATTCGCACCCGCGCGTCGTCAAGGCAGTCGTCGACCAGGTGCAGCGCCTCATGCACATCTCGGCCGGTGTCGCGAAGTACGAATCGAGCATCGCGCTCGCCGAACAGCTCGCGACGATCACGCCGCGGGGGCTCGATACGGTGTTCTTCGGCAACAGCGGCGCGGAGGCAGTCGAGGGAGCCATCAAGCTCTCGCGTCAGACCACCGGCCGCGAGGCGATCATCGTGTTCCGCGGGGGGTTCCATGGCCGCACCGTTGGCGCCGCGAGCCTCACGACTTCGAAGGCCCAGTACCGCCGCGGATACGGTGCGCTCCTGCCCGAGGTCTACGTCGCCCCGTACCCGTACCCGCTCGCGTGCGCGCTACCAGAACCACACGATGCCGAAGCATGCGCGACGCATTGCTTCGCCGAGCTCGAGACGATGCTCGAGCACGAGGTACCGCCGGAGCACGTCGCTGCGATCGTGATCGAGCCGGTCCTCGGCGAGGGTGGCTACGTCGCGGCCCCCGCGTCGTTCCTGCGCGCACTGCGGGAGCTCGCCACGAGGATCGGCGCGCTCCTCGTATTCGATGAAGTCCAGACCGGCATGGGGCGGACCGGTGCGTGGTTTGCGGCGCAGAAGTTCGGCGTGATCCCGGACGTCTTGACAGCGGCAAAGGCGCTCGGCGGCGGGATGCCCCTCGGGGCCGTCATCTCGACCCGCGAACGCATGGAGAAATGGCGGACCGGTACTCACGGCTCGACCTTCGGCGGCAATCCGGTCTCCTGCGCCTCCGGGCTCGCCACGCTAGAGGTGATACGCGACGAGAACCTCGTCGCACGAGCCGAGACGATCGGCGAGATGATGGTGGAAGAGCTCGCCCCGCTCCGGTCGCATCCACGGCTTCGCGAGATCCGCCGCTTTGGCGCGATGGTGGCGGCCGAGTTCGACGAAAAATCTGTCGCGAAGGCGGCGATCGCCGCCGCGCTCGAACGGGATGTCCTTCTTATCACCTGCGGGTTCCACGACCAGGTCGTTCGTTTCATACCTGCGCTGAATATCGGCGAGGGCGACCTTCGCAAGGGCATGCGCTCGTTCGTCGAGGCCGCTCGCTCGGCCCAGGTGGCTTCGCCCGCCTGATCTGCGTGCGGCCGTTTTCGGTCGCAATCGCGTGGCCGCTAATTTGCCCGCTACCAGATTTTTTACCGGCGATGTTGATGACCCCTAGACCTTGACATCGCCTTTTCTCGGGTCTACGGTCGCCGTCTGCACCGCTAGATGTTGGGTCTGACCGGGCGGCTGGGCCCAGATGTAGTGGCAAAGGCTAAGTCAGGGAAGGTAAGAAGGAGGGTCCAGATGACCCGTCGGCCGTTCGCTTTCGCGTTCGCAGGCGAGAGGCTCCTTCTCCTTCTTTTAAGGGCTCTGGCGAGCGGCTCGAACCTCGCAGCTTTCTAGGGGGGACACGTTCGTGGCAATCGCAGACATCGCAGAGGTATCCGTCCAACGCGCCGAGCCGAGAGGCCTTCGGATCGGTCGTCGCTTCACCAGCGACGGCGTCCACCCGTACGAAGAGATCGAGTGGGAGCGCCGCGACTCGGCGATCCCGGGCGAGAGCGGCAACGTCTTCGAACAGAAGGGCGTCGAGGTCCCCAAATTCTGGTCTCAGACGGCGACGAACGTCGTCGCATCGAAGTACTTCCGTGGCAAGCTCGGCTCGCCCGAACGGGAATCGAGCGTCAAGCAGATGGTCGATCGCGTGGTCGACACCATCGCACGTGCCGGCTTCGAGGGCGGCTACTTCGCGAGCGCGGCCGACCGCGACGCCTTCGCGGACGAGCTCAAGTACCTCATGGTCCACCAGTACGCGTCGTTCAACTCGCCGGTGTGGTTCAACATCGGCGTCAGCGGGGTCCCCCAACAGAGCTCGGCGTGCTTCATCCTTTCGGTCGAGGACGACATGCACTCGATCCTCGACTGGTTCCGCGACGAGGGGATCATCTTCAAGGGCGGGTCCGGCTCGGGCGTGAACGTCTCACGGATCCGTTCGCAGAAGGAGAACCTCTCCGGCGGGGGCTTCGCGTCAGGGCCGGTCTCGTTCATGCGCGGCGCGGATTCGGTGGCCGGCTCGATCAAATCCGGCGGCACCACCCGGCGCGCCGCGAAGATGGTGATCCTCGACGCTGACCACCCCGACGTCCACGAGTTCATCTGGTGCAAGGCCAAGGAAGAGAAAAAGGCCTGGGCCCTCGGCGAGGCGGGCTACGACATGAGCCTGAACGGCGAAGCCTGGCAGTCGATCCAGTTCCAGAACGCGAACAACTCGGTACGCGTGACCGACGAGTTCATGAAGAAAGCTCAGACCGACGAGGACTGGAGTCTCACCGCACGTATCGGCGGGAACGTCCTCGAGACGCTGAAGGCGCGTGCGCTTTTGAGGGAGATCGCGGAAGCCGCATGGCAATGCGGGGATCCGGGCATGCAGTTCGACACGACGATCAACGACTGGCACACCTCGCCGGCAAGCGGACGGATCAACGGATCGAACCCGTGCAGCGAGTACATGAGCATCGACGACTCCGCCTGCAATCTCGCGTCGCTCAACCTGCTGCGCTTCGTGCACAGCGACGGCGAGTTCGACGTGGAACGGTTCCGCGCCGCTGTGGAGATCGTCTTCACCGCGCAGGAAATTCTGATCGGCCACTCGGACTATCCGACCGCGAAGATCGCGGAGAATGCACGCTCACATCGCCAGCTCGGTCTGGGGTACGCGAACCTCGGCGCGCTGCTCATGCAGCGCGGGCTCCCGTATGACTCCAACGAGGGTCGTGCCTACGCGGCAGCGGTGACCGCGCTCATGACCGGGGCGGCGTACTCACAGTCCGGCCGGATCGCGGAGGTGGTCGGACCTTATGCGGCGTACCCGAGCAACAAGGACGCGCACGACCGCGTCATCCAGATGCACCGGCTGCACGCCTACCGCATCCGTGACGAGCTGCTCCCGGCGAGCCTCCTCTCGGCGGCGCGCCAGGCCTGGGACGACGCGGTCGCCTTCGGACGCCCTGCGGGATATCGCAACGCACAGGCTTCGGTCCTCGCTCCGACAGGAACGATCAGCTTCATGATGGATTGCGACACGACCGGCGTTGAGCCGGACATCGCGCTCGTGAAGTACAAGAAGCTCGTCGGTGGCGGGATGTTGAAGCTCGTCAACGGCAGTGTCCCGTCCGCGCTACGGCGTCTCGGCTACAGCGAGACCGCATCCGGGGCCATCACGACCTATATCGAGCAGTACGGCACGATCGAAGGTGCCCCCGCGCTCAAGGACGAGGATCTCGCGGTGTTCGACTGCGCGTTCAAGCCGCAGAACGGCGTGCGCACGATCCACCACATGGGCCACATCAAGATGATGGGAGCGGTCCAGCCTTTCATCTCCGGCGCGATCTCGAAGACCGTCAATCTTCCGGAGAACGCGAGCGTCGACGACGTCAGCGAGGCGTACGTCGAAGCGTGGAAGCACGGCCTCAAAGCGATCGCGATCTACCGCGACGGCAGCAAAAAGGTCCAGCCCGTTAACACGACGAACAAGGAGAGCAACGCCAAGACGGTCGAAAAGATCGTCGAGCGGATCGTCGAGGTCACCCGCCCGCAGCGCCGCCGTCTGGCCGACACGCGGGCGTCGCTCACTCACAAGTTCTCCATCGAAGGACACGAGGGCTACATCACCGTTGGGCTGTTCGAGGACAACACGCCCGGCGAGCTTTTTGTCACCATGGCGAAGGAGGGGTCGACCCTCTCGGGCATGATGGACGCGTTCGCTACGAGCGTCTCGCTGCTCTTCCAGTACGGCGTACCGCTCTCGCACCTCGTCGAAAAATTCGGTCACATGCGCTTCGAGCCCGCCGGGTGGACCGGCAATCCCGAGATCGGCTTCGCGAAGTCGATCGTCGACTACGTCTTCCGCTGGTTGGGGAACCGTTTCCTTTCGGAGCCTGATCGCGCCGCACTCGGCCTCGTTCGCACGACCGAGGTCGCCGACGCGACGTCACAGCTCGAGCTTCTGAACCGCGTGGTGCAGCTCGCGACACCCGAAACGCCGGCGACGAACGGAAACGGGCACGCCGTCGCTCCCGTCCCCGACGCCCCTGGCTACCGACGACTCAATTCCACACCCGACGCGCCCCCCTGTCCGCGCTGCGGCTGGCTGACCGTTCGAAGCGGCACCTGCCACAAGTGCGAGAACTGTGGAGAGACCACCGGGTGTAGCTGATTCACTCCGTCAGGCCCTGGCCGGCCCGCCCGCTGGCCAGTTCTGCCTACTGCCCGGGCACTCCCTGCTCCCCTGGGGTGCCCGGGCTTTTTTTGCCCGGACCGCGGAGATGCGCTCGCGGTGTGGTGCGGGTCCTGTCGCGGGTTCGGGGCCGTGCGCTCGCCGCACCCTCCCCGCCTTTCGCGTCGTTCGCTTCGCTCACTCCGCGTGGCGGGGTCCCGGGGCACCCGCGGCTCGCGCACAACCCACTCACCCGCGCCACCCGCACCGCTGTGCACCTCCTCTGCGATCCGGTCGCCCCTCGAATGGTCGGCGCGGGCTCGGCCGCGTGCGGATCCGGTCGCCCGTCTTCCCCCCTCAAGGGTCCCTACCGCTTGGGTCGCGCTCGCCCCACCCGCGTCTCGCGCGCAACCCGCTCGCCCGCGCGACCCGCATCTGCGGACGGGTCACCGTGACCTCCCGGGCGCCGGTGCCACCCGCACACCGCCGGACGCCTCCGGCGATCCTCTCGCGGCATTTACGCATTGCTGACTAATCGGAATGAAATAGCTCGGCTGTTAGTGGTGTCGCGTAGGAGACAGACGTAGTAGTTGCTAACGTCTCAAATCAGTCGCCCGGTGACCGGAACGTGCCTGACACTTCGTTCGTCTAGGTATGTGAAGAGTTCACACCGAGCAAGCGTGCGGACGCTCCACGGCACAGCCCTTGCTCGAACAGACGACGCGCGAATTGATGCGCAGGGGAGGCGGGCAACATGGCGGTCTTCGCGCGAACCGGCGATCAGACGCGGACGTCGCGCCGCGGCGTCTGGATGCTTGCCGTCGCGCCCCTCGCCGTGATCGCCCTGGCGGTCGGGACCGCCTTCGCCGCTGACGCTGTCTACGCCCATCGCGCCCTGCCCGGCATGACGGTCGGTGGAATCGAGATCGGTTCGCTCGAGACAAACGCCGTCCGCGAACGCCTTGGGACCGAGCTCGCGGCGCCGTGGGCGGCATCAACCGTGGCGCTCGTCGACGGGTCACGAACTTGGCAGACCACCAACGCCAAGCTCGGGATCGCGCCCGACATCGACGCCGCCGTGACCGAGGCGCTCAGCTACGGAAAATCTGGAGGGATCTTCGACCGCCTCGGTGCGTGGATCGACGCGATCCGCGGCCAGGCGAACGTTCCGTTCGCGATGCACGCAAAAGGCGACGCCCTCGATCTCTGGGTGGCCGCCGCCGCTCGCGACACGGATCGCGCGCCGGTCTCCGGTGAGCTTCGCGTGGGCACGGCGGGTCTCGAGGTGACACAGCCGGCGCTCGGTCGCGAAGTCGATCGCGTCGGTACGGTCGCGGCGCTTCTCTCGGCCGACTCGCTCGGCGACCGCGAGGTCGCGCTCCGCGTTCGCACGTCCTATCCGGCGGTCGACGCAGCCGGGTTCGATGAGGCGTATGCGCGCGCTGCCGCGGTCGTAACCCCGGTCAGCGTGCACGTGGAGGATCGAACGTTCACCGAGAACGCGAATTATCTCTCGAGCCTTCTCGCGATCGACCGCGTGGCCGCACAGCCCGGTGAGCTCCCAGCGATCCCCCAGGATGCGATCGCTCCGGCCGTCAGATATCGCTACGAGGTCTCGCTCGTGAACGAGCGCGTCGCGAGCTGGGCCGCTGCGCTCGGCGTGGTCCTCGATCATCCCGGCAAGTCCGCGAAGTTCAAAGTCAGCCCCGAAGGCGTGCCGTCGATCATTCCATCCGAGAGCGGTGTCAAGGTCGACCAGGAGAAGCTGCGCGCCATGGTCCTCGACGAGCTCTTGCGTCCGGCGACCGCCGCGACGCGGGACCTCGCGGCGCCCGCGGCTGTCGACGCGTCGGCATTCACCACCGAACAAGCGAAGGCGCTGCTTCCGAATCTCGTGCGGACGTCGACGTACACGACGTACTACCCGCCGAGCTCGTCCCGTCACGCGAACATCTCGACCGGTGCGTCGCAATTCGACGGCGTGGTCATCCTTCCCGGGCAGACATTTTCGTTTTGGGAGCTGCTCGGCCCGGTGACGGTCGAGCGCGGCTACAAATACGCGGGCGCGATCATCAACAACCGGTCGGACGAGAACGTCATCGGCGGCGGACTCTGCCAGGTGTCGACGACGATCTTCAACTCGATCTCGCGACAGGGGTATGACATCGTCGAGCGACACGCGCACGGGTACTACATCGATCGCTACCCGATCGGGTACGACGCCGCCGTCTTCGAGCCGGGTGTCGACTTCAAGTGGCGCAACGACACCGTGAATCCCGTGTTCATCTGGTCGTGGTCCGGCGACAATTCCCTCACGATCGACACATGGAGCATTCCCACCGGCCGCACGGTCGTGATCAGCGAGGCGACTCAGAAGAACTTCGTCCATCCGCCCGCCGACCAGCTCGCCGATCCGGCGTTCCCGAAGGGCGTCTCGGTCGACGGGCGTGACGTGTTCCGGACACGCACCGTGTACGAGAACGGCACGGTCCTTCATCAGGACTTCTTCGCGAGCCACTACGCGCCGGTGTGGGGTGGCCCGCTCGTCGCTCCGGACGCACCAAAGCCCTGAGGCTGCGCCAGACACCGGGCTGAAAGCGCCGCGGATAACGGCCTAGCAGGCAGGCCGTTAGACGCCTGTGGTGGGCCAACACACCACGAAGGACACGGCGAAGCTGATCGAGGAGGTCGCGCGTGGCGACCGACTCCTCGAGGACATCAAGGACCCGGAGCTGCGCGAAACCGTTCGACTGGCGCTTCGTCTCCACAAGGATCCGTTCAGCGCCCCGGACGCCCGGACCCGATCCCGAATTAGGTCGCGCGTCCTTTTTGGGCTGCAGCCACGGGGTGCGACGGTCATCGATCGACTGGCCGTGGTGTTCGAGCTTCTCGGCCGACCCACCCCGTACGCGATGCGACTCCTCGCCGTCGGGCTCATCGTCGTCGCCATAGCTGCGAGTACGGCCCTGGTGAGCGCCGGTACGGTCGCCGATGACGCGCTCTACTCCGTCAAGGTCACGTCCGAACAGGTGCGGCTCGCCCTCGCGACGTCGCCCGAAGATCGCGCAGTCGTTGAGCTCTCGATCGCGGAGCATCGCCTCGCTGAGGCCACCGCCCTCGCGTCTCTCGGGAACGAGGACGACGCGATCGTGGCGACCAGCGAATACGGCGAGCACATGGCGAACGCGGCAGCGGAGCTTGCCCAGGTCGAGTCGCTACAGCCGGACACGGCGACTCTTGTGATCCAGCTTCAGCAGCGGATCGACGAGCATCGCGCGACCGCCGCGGCTGTCGTAGCGCGCCTCACAGAGGACCCGAACATGGCGTCCGCGGCCGCGGCGCTCGCGCCGTTCGCCGCACGGGGCAACCCCGCGGCCGATCTCAGCCCGGCCGCGGCCATCGCGCAGGACGCGGCCGACACCGCGGACGAAGCTGCCGCGGTGGCCGAGCGCAAAGCCACACCCGCCCAGCGGGTGAACGCCCCGCAGTCTTCGGGCGGGGCCGATCGAAACGCCGCATCCGCCGACGCCACACCCCGCGACGGCCAGTCCGCTCGCAACGACAACGCCGGCAACCAGGGCGAGCGCGTTTCCAAGAAGGAGCGGGCGGCCGGGGCGGCACGGAAGGCCGCCGACGAGGCGAAGGCCGCGGCAAAGAAGGCAAAGGCCGGAGCGAAACGCACGCCGGCACCGAGAGCCCAGGGCGAGTCCAACAATCGAGACGAATCCAACAATCGAGACGACTAGTTAAGCCGTAGCATCGCGGCGACCACGTGACCCCCCAACGCCGTGCCGATCTTGCGTATGTCCTGGCGATCCTCATCGGCGTCCTCGTCATCGTCCTCCTCGGACCCCTCGATCGGCGTCTCGAGATCCTCCACATCAATGACTTCTCCGGTTTCTGGGCCGGACCTCGCGCCGTCCTCGCCGGCGTGAGCCCCTGGGATCCGACGGAGTATCCGAAAGCGCGGATGGCCTTCGACACGCAGCTCGACGCGGCGCCGGTCCTCAATTACATGCCTTGGACCGTCATCGCCCTACTGCCGATCGGCCTTCTGCCGCTCGACGTCGCGGCCTGGATCTGGATGGCTCTCTCGCTCGTCTGCTCCGCGGTCGCGCTGTCGTCCACGGAATGCTCGGGCTCGCGCTCTTCGTCGGTCAGCCGGGCCTTCTCACGATCGTCCTCGGCCAGTGGGCGCTCCTCCTCATGTCAGCGGTCGCGGCGATGGTTCTGGCCGTGCGGGTCGGCCGTGCGCGCCGCGCCGGGTTTGCCGCGCTCGCGCTGCTCGCGAAACCGCAGCTCTTCGTATGGACCGCGCTGGGACTCGGGATCGCCGCGCTCTCCGACGTTCGCTACAAGCGGTTTGTCATCTTCGCCCTTGTCATCGGCGGCGCGCTCGTCGTGGCGAGCTGGCTCGCGTACCCGGACTGGTTCGGCGCGTGGAGCGCGGACATCCCGGCGCGCCGCACCGGCCGATCGGCGGTTCTGCTCTCGGCGTTCGGCCAGTTGTTCGGCATGCCGGGTCGTGTGCTCGCGGTCGCCCTGATCGGCGGGGGTCTTTTGCTCGCGTCGCGGTTCGTTCCGGGCAGCGATCCATGGCTCGCGATCTGGCTGGCGCTTTCGAGCGCCGGCGCGATCTACAGCTGGTCGTACGACCACGTGCTGCTCTTTGTCCCGCTGGTCATCGCTGCCGGCGTGCTCGCCGCCGCGGGCCGCGAGCGGGCGGCGCAGCGGCTCGCGATCGGCGGCGCGTTGACGTTCTTGCTGGTGTCGCCGGCCTTCTACGCGCTCGGGGTCTGGCGCCACGACGAGACCTTCAGCATCGCGGTGCCGGTCGCTTTCTTCGTCGCGATCGCGTGGTCGCTCTGGCCGTACCGTCGCGGCGCGCTAATCCGCGACCGCCCGGCGCAGCAGGTCCAGACCGCCTAGGAGCGCGCGGCGGCGTCCATCGACAGGCGAACGAAAACGGATATCGACGCGTCGTGTTCTCACGGGGGTAATCACACGCAGCTCGCTCGTCTCGGCGCCGTGCGGCGTTACCAGCAGCACCTCGCCGCCAAGTCGCCGACCCTCGCTCTCGAGGGAGTCCGCTCCGGCGGAGGGGCGCACGATCGCCCCGACGAACCAGCGCTCGGCGTCCGGGGCGTCGGACAGCGACCGGGCGACGTCACCGGCGGAAAGCGACTCCGCGACCGCGAGCCGCCACTTCCGCGCCTCGAGGCGCTGGGCGATGACCGCCGGGAGGGTGTCCTCGTCCGTGCCCCACACGTACTCGCCAAGCCGGGCGCGGATCTCATGCTCCATTCCCGCGACGCGCCGGTCGGCTTCCTCGGGAGTGGATGCTTTGTCCGCGACGCGGACGTGCACGCCGTCGTTCTTCGCGTAGGTCGCGACCGTGGGGCTCGTCGAGCGCACGAGCTCGGCGAGCTTCTCCTCGACGGCGCTCTCGCCGATGCCGAGGAGCTTCAGGGTGCGCCACCGAAGCGATCCACCCCTCGTGAGCGATGGCTCGACCGATTCCCACATCGGGGTCATCTCGCGGGGAACGCCGGGCATCGCGACGATCCGCTTGCCGTCCTTCTGGACATCCCAGCCGGGCGCGGTCCCGTTGGGGTTTGGGAGCGCGCGCGACGAGGGAATGAGCCAGGCCTGCTTGCGATTCCGCTCCGGCATGGCCATGCCGCGCCCCGAGAACCAAGCGACGAGGTCGGCCTCGAGTGCCGGATCGACCGCCGGGACCTCGCCGAGAGCGGCCGCGATGGCCTCGCGTGTACAGGTTGTCCCCGACGGTTTGCATATGGAGGCAGTCGATGCCAAGCAGCGCGAGCCGGCCGGCGAGGTAGTTCGCATTCGTGTCGACGATCTGGCCGAGCAGCAGCTCGGTCCCGATCGACAAGAGCTCAGCCTTCAACGACATGATCGGGCGTCATGGTTGCTGTGAGACGGATTGGCATGGCGCTTGCTGCCTGTCGTATTCGACAACAAGAAATCCCAACCCTTCCCTTCCTCACCACGAACCCCGTCCGAAAGGACGGGGTTTTGTGGTCGTATGCCCTTCGCGCTGCCGAGCCAGGGGGCTAGGGTACGCTGCGGAAAGAGACATCCGGCGGAGGTGCTGCGTTGGCCACAGGCTATTGCGTCAAGTGCAAGGCCTCGCGTGAGATAAAGGATGCGCAGCAGATCACCATGAAGAACGGGCGCCCCGCGACTCAGGGGATCTGCCCCGTCTGCGGGACCAAGATCTTCAAGATCGGCGCTTCGACCTAAACGGCGGTACGCGTCCTGCGGCAGCTCCAGTGCGGAGGTGCCTCATGAAAGTCCGCGAGCTCATGACAACCGAACCGATCACCGTCGAGCCGGACACAACGCTCGGCGAGGTGGCCACGCTCATGAAGCAGGAAGACTGCGGCTCGATCCCTGTCGTCGAGGCGGGGCGACTCGTCGGCATCGTGACCGATCGGGACATCGTCATTCGCGGTGTCGCCGGCGGAACGGACCCGAAGACCCAGCGCGTGAGCACGATCATGTCGGCCGACCCGGTGACCATCGGCGCCGATGACGATGTCACCGAAGCAGAAAAGGTCATGGCCGATCGTCAGATCCGCCGTCTGCCGGTCATCGAAGACGGAAGGCTGGTCGGGATCATCGTGACCGCACAGATCGCCCGCGCCGACGACAAGCGAAAGGTCGGCGAGACACTTAGGGAGATCAGCGAGCCCACGAGTGGCCGAGGTTCGCACGCGCGCGGATAACATTTGGTGGACAACTCGATTGATGGTGCTGCTCGCCCGTCGGTACCATTTCGAGGGGCCAGTAGCTCAGCGGTAGAGCAGGAGACTCTTAATCTCTTGGTCGTGGGTTCGAATCCCTCCTGGCTCACACGGGTTCGCCATCAAATGCGCTGACGACCGCACTCGTTTCCCGGTGTAGTTGCGGTGTGGATGCCGAGCTGGGACGGCGGGGTCGAGGCACCAAACCGCGTGCGCCGTCGGTCCAGGAATGCCCAGCCCGAAAAGTTGTTTAGCGGAATGTGAC
>VBEU01000222.1 GCA_005883775.1 Chloroflexota bacterium
GTAATCGGTCTTGATGGGATCGGAGATCTGCCCGATCGCCATCGCGTTGGCCGCGTTCTCGAACTGTGGCACGAACCCGCCTTTCCCCACCCAGCCAAGCTCCCCACCCGAGGGAGCGCTTTGCGGGTCCTGCGAGTAGTCCTTGGCGAGCTGGTTCCAGAGGGTCTGATTGTTCGGGTCCTGGCGCAGCTGATCGCGGATCGCGGTCGCCTTCGCGAGCGCGTTTGCGTCCTCAATGGCCTGGTCGGGAGCGGACTTATCGAGGGTGATGAGGATGTGACGGCTTCGAAATTGGCTGAAATCCTCTTCGTAGCGCGCGTCGATCTCCGCTGGCGTCATGACGATTGCCTCGGCCTTGGCCTGCTTGTCGAGGATCGCGTACTCCTCGAGCGTGTTCAGGGCGCCGCGATCGAACGAGGCCTTCTGCTCGGCGATCTGCGGGTCGTTTTCGTAGCCCGCCGGCACTCCGTACTCGACGTAAAAACGCGAGAGCTCGTACGCCTTTTCCTTCGTCCAATCACGCATCGCGACCGAGCGGCCGTCGAACGTCATCGCGGCCTTGAGGTTGTCCGTGTAGTACTTGCTGCTCGCCCCCCAGCTGACCAGGCCCAGTACGAAGAAAAGCACCGCCGAGAACACGGTCACGATGACCGCCTGCTGGCGGCGCTCGCGCTGCCAGCGCGCGCTTCGCTGCCTGCGAGTCAGACGCGGAAGTGGGATCTTGCGGGCCATATGTGGGACCTAAATTGTACGGGAGTTATCGGGCGACACTGCGGTATACGGCGAGCGTTTCGTCCGCCGCGCGGTCCCATGAGAAGACGCGTGCGCGCGGGCGCGCGCGTGCACGGAGGCCGGACCGCAGCGCCTCGTCAGCGAGAAAGCGACCGAGCGCGTTCGCGAGCGCGTCTTCTTCTTCGAGCGCGGTGAGACCGAACCCCTCGAGGAACGCGGCGTGAAGCAGGCACTCGGCCCCCGCATAGAGAGCGGCGAGCGTCGGCTCGTCCACGAAGCCGGTCACGATCACGCGGTCGCGTGGGGCGCGTTCGTTCTCGAGAGCCTCGCGCAGGTGGGACGAGAGCTTCCCGAGCTCGCCGACGATCACGAGCCGCAGATCCCTGTCACGATCCGCGGCGGCGAATGCGCGGAGCAGCCCACGCATGTTCTTGCGCGGGTCGAACTGCCCGACGTAGAGGACGTACCGCTCGGGCACGCCGAAACGGGCACGGGCCAGCTCCCGCCCGTCGGCGGCGGAGGGTGGATCGAATTCGCTGTCGACGGCTTCCGCGACGACGATCACGCGGTCCGCGGGCACGCGAAGGCGCTCGACGACGTCCCGCTTCGTCGCTTCGGATACCGCGATCACCGCGTCCGCATGCCGCGCGAGCGCGTACTGCCAGGCATGGCCGAGTCGTGAATACGGAAGCCGGAGATAGTGTGCCGGCCAGCGGAGTGGAGCGAGGTCGTGGATCGTCACGACGGCTGGAAAACGGCGCCGCGCCGGCAGCGAGAGCTGTGTCGAGTGATAGACGTCGATCCCTTTGCCCCCGAGCTCGAGCGAAAGAAGCACCGGGTCGAGCGCGAGCATCGAGAGCTCGGGATGGCGGAGCCGCGAGGTCGCGATGTCGTCGTGCGCCGGGAGAAGTCCGGGGTCGGGCGGCGGAAAGTTCCGCAGTCGCAGAAAAGTCCACTCGACATCGCGCGGTGACCGGCGAGCGAACGCCGCGAGGAGGTTCCGCGTGTAGCGCCCGATGCCTCGAACGCGGGCCACGGTCTGCAAATGGCGGGCATCGATGGCCACACGCACCGTTCCTAGACTATCGGCGGTCGTGATATCCGTGATCGTTCCCACCTACAACGAAGCCGGCTCGCTCCCGCCACTCGTCGAACGACTCGCCGGTGCCATGGCGGGGCACACCTGGGAGCTCGTCGTCGTCGACGATGGCTCGCCCGACGGCACGGCGGACGTCGCCGCTCGGCTTTCGGCGAAGCATCCGGTCTGGGTCGTCCGCCGAGCGGGAAAAGCGGGACTCGCCTCCGCCGTGATCGCGGGGTTCAACGAGTCCCGCGGCGACATCCTCGTCGTCATGGATGCCGACCTGTCGCACCCTCCGGAGACGGTTCCCGCCCTCGTGAAGGCGATCGACGACGGCGCCGACCTTGCCGTCGGCAGCCGGTACGTCAAGGGCGGCGCGACGATGGACTGGCCGCTGCGCCGCCGTGTCGTCTCGAGGGTCGCGTGCCTGATCGGCAACGTTCTCGTCCCAGTGCGGGATGCCACGAGCGGGTTCTTCGCGGTGCGCCGCACCGCGATCGACGGTGTGCGCCTCAACGCCATCGGCTTCAAGATCGGGTTCGAGGTCATCGCGCGCGCCAGGACGAAGACGGTGGTCGAGGTGCCGTACACCTTCCGCGACCGCGAGCTCGGCGCCTCGAAGTTCGGCCGCCGCGAAGTCGTGCAGTATCTCCAACAGGTCGGCATGGTGACGCGCGACAAGGCGCTGGGGAGACTCCATTGAAGGCGGGCGACATCGTGCTCCGCGAGGCGAAGCTTTCCGACGCCGAGTTCGTCGCCGACATGGAAACGGCTATTCGCCCGGACGAGCCCCGCGACCCGACGATCTTGAAGGACTACTGGCGCAATCCCGAGGACAACACGAAGATCGAACGCTTCATCGGCGAGATCGGCGGCGAGCGCGTCGGCTTTGCCCACCAGCGACACGAGATGTGGAAGACCCCGAAACGCTACGGGAACGTGTCGGGCGATCTCATGCCCGCGCACAGGACCGCGACGCGCATCGATGCGCTGTTTGCCGCCATGGAAGGACGCTCGCGAGCGGACGGGACCGAGACGTTCACCACTTGGTGCTGGGAGGACGACCGGCTTCGGATAGGCGTCGTTCAGGCGCGCGGATACGTCGAGGAGCGGCGCCAGCGGTTCTGGGAGCTCGACCTTGTCGCGAACCGTTCGAAGCTCGAGGCGATGGCCGCGGAGTCGCGCGCGAAGATGCGCGCGGAGAAGATCCGCGTGCTGACCATCGACCAGGACAGCGATCCCGAGAAGTGGAAGAAGCTCTGGCAGATGAGCGAAGAGGCCATCCACGACATCCCGACGACCGTCCCGTTTACCGGGACGACGTTCGACGACTTCATGAAGTGGATGCGCTCACCGGGCCTGCACGCGGACCGCATCTGGATCGCCCGCGACGGCGACGCGATCCTGGGTGTCTCGATCCTTTCGTACCCGCCGAAGCGCGGCGTGGTCTCGACCGATTGGACCGGCGTCGCGCGCGCCGGTCGCGGACGCGGAATCGCACGTGGCCTCAAATTCGAAACCGTGATGCAAGCAATTGCACTCGGCGTTGACAAGGTGCGTACCGACAACGACTTCAAGAACAAGCCGATTCTCCACATCAACGAGACGATGGGCTACCACCGGCGACACGATGGAATCCAATTCATGCGCAAGGCCTAGCGAGCTCCAACACGAGGAGCATCCGGAACCGACGCGGGGTGGCACGGGCGAGCGGGTTGTGCGCGAACCGCGGGTGCC
>VBEU01000207.1 GCA_005883775.1 Chloroflexota bacterium
CGGCTTGTTCTGCGCTCCGGTCTCATGCCAGGTCACGGTGCCGTCCTCACCGAAGGTGTGCTCGAAGCTCTTGCCGGCCATCGGCCCGTCGTCGTAGGTCCATCGAATGGTCTTGCCGCGAACCGGATCGGATGCCATCGCCGCCTCCCCTTGAGCGTGGGTGTCGGTCGCGTTCGTCGCAGCAATCGAGGGACCATGCATCTTTCTTCTCGCTCTGCGAGAAGAATCACGGTCCGACAACGGAATTTCTTCGCGTTGTGTCGAT
>VBEU01000208.1 GCA_005883775.1 Chloroflexota bacterium
GGATTTTCGCCCGCTCGGTCGTTCGGAGTCCGATCCGCCACTTGGTCTCTGGGGCGGGTTGTACGCAACTGACGGATAACCGGGCGGACACCGCGACGATCCGGAACGGAAGGGATAGCTACCGGACCACGAGCACCGGTGAGCCCGACCCGACACGGCCGCAATCCGGCCGAACGAACTTTGACCGTGAGGAAGGCCTTGTTGTTTATCCGCGCGTGTTGCCTCGCCGTGCTGCTTTGCGCGATATCCCTCTCGACGCCTGCGGCCGCCGATGACGGGCCGACCGGCACGCTGATCCCTCGCGCGAGGCCAGTTGATCTCCCCCTCCGCACGTTGGTGCAGACGGCCTCGAACGATCTGGTCGTACCGCTCGCCGCCCCCGCGGTCGCTGATGCAGGACCCACGGCATCCCCGGCGCCTCGCGCGGTGCCGGCTGCTCGGTCCTATCCGCGCGGCTTCAACACCTATGGGGCCCTCATCGATTACGCGGAGTCAGTGGCGGCGGCGCAACGAGAGTCTGACGATCGCCTCGTTGCGCTCATGGCGCGCCAGGACACGGCGATCGCGGCGCTCGAGGCGGTCTTCGATCCACGCCTTCGCGGGGGTCTCCTGCGCGCTCGCGCCGACCTCATGGACGACGCGACACTGAACGCGCTCCAGACAGAGATCGCGGACGATGCCGCCACCGGTCGGCAGCTGGTCGCCGACGGAGCGGTCGCCGTCCCCGCGGGGCAATGGCGCCTTCCGCTCCTCGGAGAGGACACCCAGGACTTCGGCCCCACGCCGTATTACTTCGAGCCGGCTATGACGTATCGCGGCCTGTACTACCCGCACTTCCACGACGGCACCGACATCGCCGTCGCCTGGGGCACGCCCGTCCTCGCGCCGGCCCGCGGAGTTGTTGTCTTCGCGGGGACGATGGGCGACGGCGCGGGGGTCGTGGTGATCGCGCACGACAACGGTCTGGTCTCGATGTACGCGCATCTCGAGAACCGCGTCTTTCCTCAGCCGGTCAAGGCCGGCGACACGGTCCAGGCCGGCGACCGGATCGGCAACGTCGGACTCACGGGGATCACCACCGGGACTCACCTGCACTGGAGCGTGTGGCGAAATGGCGACCTGATCGATCCACTTTCGATGATCGGAAACTAGCGCAGGACCGGCATATCCCCGACGTCAGCGACCGTATCCGACTGGTAGAAGAACGTCACCCGCCGTCGTCAGGTAGTAGACCTGCCAGCCGTAATAGCCGCGATACGCATCCGGATCGGCACGCATCACCTCGGCATAGGCCGTCACTGCCCGGACGTAGCGCTGTGATTGGTTGTAGCGAAATAGCGCGCCGGCCATGTTCTCCGGCGCTCCGTTCGCCTGAAGATAGCGTGCGGCTGCGCGGATCGCGTCGCGGTCCGAGTTGATGTCTCCGTCCCCGTATCTCGCCCAGGTCGCCGGCATGAACTGCATCGGCCCCTGCGCTCCGGCGACGGAGGTTCCCCGGATCCGCCCCATGCGCGTCTCGACGAGGTGGATCGCTGCAAGGTAGGACCACGGGATACCGAACTCGGTCTCGGCTTCGCGGTAGTAGCGCGAGAGATCAGCGAGCGGTGCGGGTTCGACGATCCGCCAGGTTGTGGGAAGGTTCGGCCCCGGCACGACCGTTGCGCGCAGGTCCGCCGTCGCGTCGGCGTTGGCGGTCGCGGCCCCGCGAATGTCGGACGGCAACGCGGCGAGCACCGGGTCGCGCCATTCGGGTCGCGCGGCCAGCCGCCGATACGTGAGCTGCTGAAGATGGCCGAACCAGGCGAGGTCCGCCCCAATGACGCCGTGGTCGCGGATCGCGCGCTCGGCGACGACGATCTGCGACCCGAGGGCGTCCGGATCGGATGCCACGACCGGTGGATCGGGACGCGGCGTGGCGGTCGGCTCTCTCGTCGTGGGAGCCGGCGACGTCGATGGTTGTGGTGAATCCGTGGGAAGTGCGGCGGCCGATTGAGTAGGCGGACCGCTCGAAGTGGTACACGCGCTCCAGACCAAGATCGCGACGAGGAGCCCTGCTCCGCGCCTCACTCCTTCTTTCCACGCGGGCACGCAGCCGCGCGCTCGAGCAGCAGCTCACGCTCGCGCGCGTTCCGCGTGAGCGCTGCGGCGCGCTCGAACTCCGAACGCGCTTCGTCCGAACGGCCGAGCTTTGCGAGGAGGTCGCCGCGAACGCTCGGCAGGAGGTGGTAGGAGCGGAGTGAAGGCTCCGCCACGAGGGCATCGGCGAGCTCGAGGCCCGCCGCCGGACCGAACGCCATCCCGTAGGCGACCGCGCGGTTCAGCTCCACGA
>VBEU01000209.1 GCA_005883775.1 Chloroflexota bacterium
GCTCTCGCTGGTACGCGAACGTCGCTGGCATGCCTTCGTCCTCGACGTTCCGCAGCCATCCGCCGAACACCGGCATCCAGAATCCGAAACGCATCCTCTGAATCATGGCTCAGCTGGACGCGCGACCGGCGCGGACGAGCAACGCGCGGAGGTCGAGGACGGCTCCGACGATCGCAGCCGCCATCAAGACGAGCGCGAATGCGAGCAGCGCTCCGTAGCCCGGAAACACACAGGAATAGGTGTTCGTGATCGGCGGAGGGTTCGGCGGGCATGGCGTTTTGCCAACGCCCCCAAGCGAAAGCAGGAAGGCGGGCAGCGCGAACGCCAGGACGGCGACCCACAGACTCGCGAAGACGTGACCCTCTGCCCGCGACGCGCTCGCGGTGAGCAGGCCGATGCAGACAAGGCCCAGCCAGACCCCCACGTTCGGTTCTTGGAGACCGGCGCTCGAGAACATGGGGAGGGAGAAGTAGAGCACGACAAGTCCGAGCACGACCTGAAGAAGTCTGGCCGCCGCGATGCGCGCCCAGGTACCGATGCTGCTAACAGGCACAGTAATACCGGCCCGCCGGTCCTTCGTTCAGGAGCAGCTGAGCGAACGGACCCGGATCGTCGGGGTCCCAGACGGCGTTCACGACCTCGCCCGTTGCGGGAAAAAGTGCCCGAGACTGAGCGAGCAGCGCGTAGTCGCGCTCGTAGATCCAGCGAAGTCCGTCTCGGGGTTCGGAGGCGCGCGCCGGCTGGCCGATCGCCTCGCTGTACGCGAGCCACGGCAGGTCCACGCCGCTCGCGATCGGCAGACCGATCCATTTCCAGACACGGGGATTGACGTCGAGAAGCAGATGCTCCTTCCGCGTCGGGTCCCAGATGAACTCAACCTCGCTGATCCCCTGGTAGCCAAAGGCTTTCAGAATCGCGCTTCCGCGCTCGACGATCTCGGAAACCTGCTCACCGATGACGAGGCATCCGGTGCCGAAGCGTTCCGGATATTGCTCGAGCTTTCGTCCGACGAACGCGCCGCGGAGCTCGCCATCCGGCGCGACGTACGAGCAGAACGAGTAGAAGCCGCCGGCTGGCACGTCGACGATCTCCTGGGCGACGCAGGCGAGATCCGCCGCCTCGCGCGCGAAGCGCACGAGCTCCGCCGCGTTCTCAGCGCGGAACACTTTCACGCCGAACCGGTCGTAGAAGCGCCGCTGCTCGGCGGGCTTCACGATCGCCGGGTAGCGGATCTCGCGCGCCGTCGCCTTTGGATCGTTCAGTGTGAACGTCTTCGGGATCGGGATGCCGAGGTGATGTGCGTCCGCGTAAAGCCGGCGCTTGTCCAGCACCGCGTCGATCACCGATAGCTCGCTGAACGGGATGCGATAGCACGCCTCGAGCTGCGAGCGGTAGCGCGCGACCGCAAGCACCCACTCGTCGTTCGTCGGAAACAAAACGGCGCCCTCGCCGAAGCGCTTCGCGTTGTCCACGAGGTACTGGATGAACCCGCGCTCGTCCTGGAGGGCGTTCGGGCACTTGTGGCGCTGGACCACAGCGCGGGATGCCTGGCCGAGGCCCCGCGGATCGGGGTCCAGCGCGATGACCTCGACCCCGCGCGCGGCGAGCGAACGCGCGACGGCGAGGCCGGTGATGTGGCAGTTGAAGACGAGGGCGCGGGGTAGCGGGTTAGACGCGGTCAAGGGCGAGGTCGATATCGGCGATGATGTCATCCGGATCTTCGATGCCGACGGACACGCGCAGGAAACCGTCGGTGATGCCGAGGCGCCTCCGTTCCTCGGCCGGAAGGCGGCGATGCGACGACATCGGCGGGTACAGCACTTCGGTGAAGAGATCGCCGATCGTCGTGGCGGATGCCGCGAGCTCGAGCCCGTCGAGGAACCGGAAGGCCGCGGGCTTCGTGTCGTCGCGCAGGGCGAAGGACACGACGCCGCCGTAGAGGCCACCAAACTGGCGCGTGGCGATCTCGTGCTGCGGATGGTCGGGAAGACCGGGATAACGAACGCGCGCGACCTTGGGATGCTTCGCGAGATGCCGTGCAACGCCGAGCGCGCTGTCGCACTGGCGGCGCATGCGGAGCGCCAGAGTGCGCATGCCGCGGATCGCGAGCCAGGCCTCGTGCGGAGGCAGATACGCACCATCGAGAATGGTGCGGTCGCGCATCGCGCGGCCGAGCTCCTCACCACCGCCGACGGATCCGCCCATGACGTCGCCGTGGCCGTTCACATATTTGGTGAGCGAGTGAATCACCATCGTCGCGCCCAACACGGCCGGACGGAAGAGCACGGGCGTCGCGAAGGTCGCATCCACCGCGAGGCTGGACCCGTTGTCGCGCGCCAACCGAGCGAGCGCAGCCACGTCGT
>VBEU01000210.1 GCA_005883775.1 Chloroflexota bacterium
CCTACGATTGGCACTCGCTCGCCGCAACTGGGCCGCCTGCGTCCGCCGGTCCTCCGACGAACTGTCGTCTCCGGGATCTGATCGACGTGACCAACAGAACGTACACGCTCTTTACGGCTTTCATCGGCGTCGTGTGCGGCTATGTCATCGTCCGTTCGTTCCTCTTTGCCGATTCACTGACCGTGCGGAACGACCTGGTGCAAGGCTTCCTCGTCGGCGCCGGGCTGGGGGTCGTCGCGGTCGAGATCCTCGCGAGGATCAAGGCCACGCGGATCAACGGCTGGATCACGGTCTTCGGATGCGGCCTACCCGGCAACGACGTCTTCACACGGGCCGCATGCGCCCGGATCTTTCCCGGTCCGGTGAACGTGCCGCAAGAGGCGATGTACTGGAGGACGGGTGTTGACGGCGCGGGTCACACGCTCTCCGGAGAGCACGACTACGTCCTGCACTTTCCGCCGCGCGGTCTTCCGCCCAACGACGCGTTCTGGTCGCTGACTATGGCTGACCCGAAAGAACGCTTCGTGGCCAATCCCATCGATCGGTACAGCGTCGGCGATCGGTCCGGCCTCGCGCAAAATCCCGACGGCTCCGTCGACATCTATCTGCAGAACGCCGCTCCGGCAGGCCATCACGCCAACTGGCTGCCCGCGCCAGCGGGCAGATTCAACCTGTGGCTGCGCGTGTACATGCCCGGCGCAGCCATTCTCCATGGCGAGTACACGGTGCCGCCGGTTGTCGAAGCAAGACCAAGTCGATGATGTGGTACCAGCACTTGCTTCTGTTCGGTTCGGTCATGGTCGCGGCATGCTTCCTGTTCGTCTACTTCTGGCCGCGCATCATGCTGATCGTGTACAAGAGGGCGATCCTCGTGAAAGGCTTCGGCGAGGGCCCCATTCCGGTCAATACGCTCTACACGGAGCCCCAAGCGGTCTTTGCAGATCCGCTCCGTGCGGCGCCCACCTCGGGCTCGAACCTGATCACCACGGGCGCGAACCGCGACACGCTCCTCATGGTCGGCTGGTTAGATCTCAGGAAAGGGCCGCAGGTCCTGCACGTACCGGACATGGACGGTCGCTACTACAGCGTGCAGCTCACCGATCCGTCGAACAACACGAATTTTGCCTACGTGGGCAAGCGCGTCACGGGGACCGAGGCCGGTGACTACCTCATTAGCGGCCCCGGCTGGACGGGATCCGTGCCGCAGGGCATGACACGGATTTTTTCGCCGAACAATGCGGTGCTCGTTGTCGGCCGCACGCTCGTCGAAAGCGACGCGGACGTCTCAGCCGCTTACGCGCTTACCAAGCAGATCCATCTGAGACCGCTCGGAGACTAACCTCTTCGCATTACCGGTCTCCGCGGGCGCGTAGCGACTTTCGGTATCCCAGTCGAGTTCCCATCGTGATCCACGATCGAGGAGTTGCGGGATGTATCGGCGTACCCATGGCGCTCGCAACTGTCGAGCTAGGATGAGCGGTCGATGAGGTCCCAGGCGATATCCGGCGGAGTGGTACATACAGTCCCGGTGGATTTGAGACGCGTCCTGATGGCCAACCCTAAGGTTCTCGCGGCGTGGGAAGACCTCACCCCTCTTGCACGCAACGAGTGGATCTGCTGGGTGCTCTGGCCGAAGAAAGCAGAAACGAGGAGCCAGCACATCCAGCGATTGCGATCCGAGCTGCTGGAGGGAAAGCGGCGGCCGTGTTGTTGGCTTAGCTGCATCCACCGCAAGGACAAGGAACTGAGCCCTTCGGTCCGCTGGGTGTTGAGCAGGCGCAGCAAAGCGTCGGCATGAGCGACGCATCCGCGTCCCAACAGATAGATGACATTGTCCGCAGGACGGCCGGCTGGAGAGGTGAGAGGCTGAGCCAGCTGCGGGCTCTCATCAGGGGCGCCGACCCGGGCGTAATCGAAGAGGTGAAGTGGAAGAAACCCTCCCGCCCCGAGGGGGTGCCCGTCTGGTCCCACGACGGCATCGTCTGCATCGGCGAGACCCTCAAGAACGCGGTGAGGCTGACGTTTCCAAAGGGTGCCCAGCTGAAGGATCCGAAGGGCCTATTCAACACACGTCTGGACAGCAAGTCGGTACGTGCCATCGATTTCCATGAGGGCGATGCGATCAACGCGTCGGCGTTGAAGGCACTCATCCTCGAAGGTGCCCGCCTAAACCGAAGCTGACATCGGTGCCGATAATCCGCGCGCC
>VBEU01000009.1 GCA_005883775.1 Chloroflexota bacterium
CGCGGCATAAGACGCGCGTCATGTGCGTCTCGCGCGCGCCGCTCGTCTCGTAGGCGTTCTTGAGCGGGAGGCGCACCACGAAAAGCTCGACTCGCTCCAATTTCATGGCTCGTCCGTGTCCAGGGTGAAGTCGCGGCGCGGCTGCGGGACCAGCAGGTACGCGCCTCGCCCATCGGTTGCGCGTAGGAACTCCACGGCGGCGTAGCCCTCGCCGAGGGCGCGCTCGAACGCGGCGCGGCCAGCGAGCCGCCACTCGAGGGCGAGCTTCGCGTCGCGCGCCTTCAAGTCCTGGAACGCTCGCGGAATCTCAAGAAGAAGATGCGACGCGCTCTCCGTCTCGGCGAGCCGGCCGGGGCGTTCGCCGTCGGCGCGGAGGAGATACGCGACACCCTCGCGTTCCGCGTCCTCGAGCGACGCAGGTTGGTCTTCCCCGCGAAGGCGCTTGTAGGTGCGGTCGTGGCCGATCGGCCATTCGACGTAGATCCGGTCCGAGGGAAGTCCCTGATTCAGCTTGTCCGGCATCGCGCCGTAGAAGTCCCGGTAATACGTGCGCGTGTACGCGCCGAGCTTCCCGAAATTGAAGCGCGCGTTGCGCGCCTCGAGCGGGTCCATCGTCCACGCGACGATCTCGATTCCTTGATCGAGGCAGTGATCGCGCTGTGCCTCCTTCAGCTGCTGCGCGAGCCCGCTCCCGCGGTAGGGATCCCGGACCGCGAGCATGTGCGAATGGTGCCTGAAGTGGTAATCGTGGATCCCGAGGAATCCGAAGACGAACCCTGCGGGCTTCGGGTCTTCGGGCGCGTATCCGCACGCCACGAAGCCGCCGTTGTGCACTACGGCGAGCATGAGCTGCGGCGGCACGATCACGTCCCCGCTCCAGGTGTCGTTTTGAAGGTCGACCGTCGCCGCGCACCCGGCGATGTCGTGGGCCACCTCGATGCGGAATTCGGGCATGGATAGGGAGTATCGGCTAGCATCGCGCCCGTGCCGACGACGAGCATCGACTTTCTGAAGCGCGTGTCCATGTTCGAGGATCTCGACCAGCGCTCACTCGAGGCGATCGCCAACGCCGCGGTGGAGCAGCGCTACGAACCGGGACAGGAGATCGTCCGCCAAGGCGACACCGGTGTCGGTGCGTTCATCATCCGCTCGGGCAAGGTCGACATCGTCCAGGACCGCGAGGGGAAGGAACAGAAGATCGCAACGCTCGGGCCGGGCGATGTCTTCGGCGAGATGGCACTTCTGGACGAATTCCCTCGTTCCGCGACAGCTCGGGCCGCCGAGCCGACCACTGCGCTCGGGATCCAACGCTGGCACTTCCGCGGGATCCTCGAGAGCCATCCACAGATCGCTCTTGCGCTACTGCCGATGCTGACGCGTCGGATCCGCAACGCGGAGGGCAGATTGCCGGAGGCCGCCCGGCATTAGAGCGCGGCCGTAAAGGGGAGGCACCATGGGCGACGAGCAACGCAACAAGGACATCGTCCGAACGGTCGAACAGCTCTGGATCGACGAAAAGCTCGACCAGCTCGATCAGTACTTCGCTCCGAACGATCATTCGCACGACCGGCCGCCGTTCCTTCCGCAGGGTCTGGCCGGCGCGAAGATCGCCCACCAGGGCTCGATGAAGTCATTCAAAGACCGCAAGCTCGAGATGAAGGATCTCTTTGCGGAAGGCGACAAGGTGTTCGTTCGCAGCACGTTCAGCGCGCAATACATGGGAGGCGTCCCAGGCATCGCGGCGCCTGAAGGTGGCACGCCGATCAAGGACATCGAGTCCTGGTCGGTCTATCGGCTCAAGGACGGCAAGATCGTCGAGCACTGGGGCCTGAACGATGGCTTCGCGATCGCGATGCAGACCGGCGCGCTCGAGATGCCACAGATGGCGGAGGCGCCTGCGGGCCGTTAGCGCGCGATACCGATAGCCTCTCGCGCGGTGGCGAAGCTTGTCGAATGCGTCCCTAATGTGAGCGAAGGCCGACGCGGCGATGTGATCGACCGCATGGCCGACGCGATCCGCGCGACCGAAGGCGTTCGCCTCTTGGATCGCACGAGTGACGTCGATCACAACCGCTCCGTGTTCACGTACGCCGGCGAACCCGACGCCGTCGTGCGGGCGACGCACACGCTCATCGATCACGCGTACCGCGAGGTCGACATGAACACGCACAAGGGCGAACACCCACGGCTCGGCGCGGTCGACGTCGTCCCCTTCGTCCCGCTCGCGGGGATGACGATGGACGAGTGCGTCGACCTGGCACACCGGTTCGGCCGCGAGGTAGCGACGCGTCACCAGGTGCCGGTGTACTTCTACGCGAAAGCGGCCATGAGACCGGAGCGCGTTCGGCTGCCGGACATCCGCAAGCCCGAGTACGAGGGCCTCGCGGCACTCCTCGAGACCACGCACGTCCCCGACGCGGGGCCGAAGCAGCTCCACCCGACCGCCGGCGCGATCGTCGTCGGCGCGCGCCCCTTCCTCATCGCGTTCAACATCGAGCTCGACTCGACGGACCTGAAGCTGGCGCAACGGATCGCGAAGGAGATCCGCGAATCGTCGGGGGGACTGCCGGCGGTGCAGGCAAAAGGGTTCACGCTCACCGATCCGCCGCGCGTACAGGTGTCGATGAACCTTCTCGATCACACCGTGACGTCGCTCGCGACGGTGTGGCGTGAGGTCGAGGCCCGCGCGAGCGCTGCCGGCGTGAAGGTGCTGCGCGGCGAGCTCATCGGTCTGATCCCGCTCGATGCCGTCCTGCAGGTCGCCGCCGACTCGCTAAAGCTTGACGCTTTCACGCGAGACCGTGTGATCGAGAGCCACTTCCTGGAATGACCGCGGCGGACCTCGTCCTTCACGGCGCGCGACTGCTCACGGTCGCGCCGTTCAAGGAGGAGCGCCCGCGCGTCGGGCCCGCCGCGGGCGACGTCGGTGCGCTCATGGATGGCTTCGTCGCGGCGCGTGATGGTGCGATCGTCGCGACGGGGCACGGCATGGCCCACGAGGCCGTCGAACGCGTCGAGGGGGCGATGGACGTCGATGTCCAGGGCCGCGTGGTCATGCCCGGTTTCGTTGATCCGCACACGCACCTCTGCTATGCCGGCGAACGTTGGGAGGAGTTCGCCACCCGGCGGAGTGGCGCCGACTACCTTGCGGTGCTTGCCGCCGGCGGCGGGATCCACGCGACCGTCCGCGCGACGCGCGATGCGAGCAACGACCAGCTGCTCACGCTCCTGCGGCGCCGCATCGGTGACGCCGTCGAGCTCGGCACCACCACGATCGAGGTGAAGAGCGGCTACGGACTCGAACCCGACGAGGAGCTGCGGCAGCTCCGGCTCCTCGCGCGCGCGAAAGCGGACGCGCCCATCGACGTCGCCGTCACGTACCTCGCCGCGCACGCATTGCCCGCGCCGTACACCGACGACCGCAAACGCTTCATCCGTGAGGTCACGAGCGCGGTCGCGGTCGTCGCCAATGAGAACCTCGCGGAGGCGGTCGACGCGTTCGTGGAGAAGGGCGTGTTCGACATCGACGATGTCCGTCCGCTCTTCACCGCTGCGAAGAAGGCCGGACTTGCCGTGACCATGCATGCAGATCAGCTGAACGACGTCGGCGCGTCGGCATTCGCGGCGCGCGCGCACGCGCGATCGGCGGATCACGTCGCCCGCGCCTCGGCCGAGGGGATTCGCGCCCTCGCGCGCGCGGAAGTTCCCGCCGTCCTCCTCCCCGGAAGTGCGTTCTTCGTGGGTTACGCGCCGCCGGATGCGCGCCGGTTCATCTCCGCCCGGGTGCCGGTCGCGCTCGCGTCGGACCACAACCCCGGAACCTCGCCGCTCGAGGGAATGCCGACCGCGATCGCACTTGGCGTCACTCTCTGCGGGCTTACGCCCCATGAGGCGATCGTCGCCGCGACGATCAACGCCGCGCACGCCCTCGGGCGGGGCGGCCGCATCGGCGCCCTCATCCCCGGTCGGCGCGCGGACATCGTCGTCCTCGACACCGACGACGAGCGCGAGCTTGCCTACCGCATGGGTGCGCCCCTCATCGCGGAGGTCTACGCGTCTGGGCGGCGTGTCGCCTAGCGAGGCTAAACTCGGCGCCGTGGCGGACGCACGCGTCGATCGACTCCGTTCGGTGCCGCTCTTCAGCGGCTGCTCCGACAAAGAGCTTGCCTTCATCGCCTCGCGCGCCGATCAGGTCGACCTCCCTGCCGGGAAGGTCCTGACCGAAAAAGGGAAGAGCGGCGGCGACTTCTTCATCATCCTCGAGGGCCGTGCCGAGGTGGATGCGGTCCAGGGCAAGCGAACCCTCGGCCCGGGTGATTTTTTCGGAGAGATCGCTCTCATCGACAACGGGCCTCGCACCGCCACCGTGAAGACGGCCACGCCGATGCGCTGCCTCGTACTCGGACACAGTCAGTTCCGCGATGTCCTCCACCAGAACGGCGAGATCGCAGTGAAGATCCTGCGCGCGGTCACAGAACGCCTCCGCGCAGCCACTCCGCTTCCCACCGGCTAGCGTTACCCTGCGCGTGCGGCGTGCACGCCAAGGAGGTATCGCGACCGCATGAGTGATCGCGTAGCCATCTACCCGGGTTCCTTCGATCCACCGACGAACGGACACGTCGACATCGTCGAGCGTTCCGCGCGCCTCTTCGACCGCGTGGTCGTTGGCGTCGGACGGAACCTCGCGAAGAAGACGGTCTTTACGGCGGACGAGCGTATCGAGCTGATGCGCGAGGCGTGCGCGAAGTACCCCAACGTCGAGGTCCGCGCGTTCGATGGCCTGCAGGTCGAGTTCGCGCGCGCCTGTGGCGCGAGCTTCATCGTGCGCGGGATCCGCGCGCTTTCCGACTTCGAGTTCGAGTTCGAGATGGCGAACATGAACCGTTCGCTCGCTGCGGAGATCGAGATGGTCTACCTCATGACCGCCCCGGAATTCCTGTTCATCTCGGCCTCGCGCGTGAAGGAGCTCGCCGCGTTCGGCGCTCCGATCGATAAGTACGTGCCCGCGAATGTCGCGAAGCGCCTGAAGGCGATGGGGAAGCGCGGCATGCGGACCGGGGCGACGGAAGCGAAGGACTAATGACCACGCTCCTCGCCGCGGACGTCGGAAACACGAACGTCGTTCTCGGCGCGTATGACGGGGCGAAGCTCGTTTCGACATGGCGGACCGCGACCCGGCAGGATCAGACCGAAGACGAGCTTGCGGTGATGGTCGACGCGCTGCTCGGTCGCGAAGATCTCTCGCTCGACGAGGTCGACGCGCTCGTGCTCGGGTCGGTCGTCCCGGCCCTCACGGCCTCTTTCACGCGGCTCGCGGAGCGTTATCTCGACCGGCCCGCGCTCGTCATTGGCCCCGGCGTCAAGACCGGCGTGCGCCTGCGAGTCGACAATCCCTCGGAGGTCGGCGCGGATCGCATCGCGAACACGCTCGCCGCGCACCGTCGCTACGGCGGTCCGGCGATCGTCGTCGACTTCGGGACGACCACGAATTTCGACATCGTGAGCGCCGAGGGCGATTTTCTCGGAGGCGCGTTCGCGCCGGGTCTCGAGGTCTCCGCCGAATCGCTATTCGGACGCGCCGCCCGACTCTTCCGCGTTCCACTGACCCCGCCGGCGCATGCGATCGGCAAGAACACCGCCGACTGCATTCGCTCAGGGATCGTCTTTGGATACGTCGGGCTGGTGGAGGGTCTGCTCGCGCGGCTCATCGCGGAGCTGGGACCCGCGACGCCGCGCGTGCTCGCGACCGGCGGCCTGGCCACGACCATCGCGCCGCTCGCCAAGGGTATCGAGCGCGTCGACGAGGATCTGACGCTGGAGGGCCTTCGCCTCCTCTGGGAGCTCAACGCGTGACACGAGCCGCCGGCCGCTTCGTCGTGCTTGCGGTGACCGGGTCGATCGCTGTCTACAAGATGGTCGAGCTTGCGCGCCGTCTCGTGCAGTCGGGCGCGACGGTGCAGGTCGTCATGACGAAGAGCGCGGCCGAGTTCGTGACCCCGCTCACCTTTCAGGCACTGACACATCGCCCGGTCGAGATCGAGATGTTCTCGATGCAGGACGAGCGCGCCGCGGGCCACGTCGCGATGGGCCGGCAGGCCGACGTCGTCGTCGTCGCACCCGCGACCGCCCACGTCCTGGCGCGCCTGGCGCACGGTTTCTCCGACGATCTCGTCGCCACCACCGTCCTCGCGACCTCCGCGCCGGTCATCGTCGCGCCGGCGATGGAAACGCATATGTGGCAGAACGCCGCGACGCAGGCCAACGTCGCCGCACTTCGTGCGCGTGGCGTCCGGGTGATCGACCCGGAGACGGGGCCACTCGCCTCGGGCGACATCGGTCCGGGCCGCCTCGCGACACTCGAGCGCATCGAGGCCGCGATCGAGGACGCGCTCGGCGGATCCGAGGGACTCGCGGGCCGGTCGGTCGTCGTCACCGCGGGCCCGACGCTCGAGGCGATCGACCCGGTGCGCTTCATCTCGAATCGCTCCAGCGGCAAGATGGGCTACGCGATCGCGGCCGCTGCGCGCGATGCCGGCGCGGACGTGATCCTCATCACCGGCCCGACGGCCCTCATCCCCCCGGCCGGCGTCCGGACCTTTGCAGTCGAGAGCGCCGACGACATGAAGGACGCGATCCTCGCCCAGCTTCCGCGTGCGGACGTCGTGATCATGGCGGCGGCCGTCGCGGACTACCGGCCGATCGAGCGCGCGACCAAGAAGATGAAGAAGAAGGACCTCGGAAACGAGATGAGGCTCCGCCTCGTCGAGAACCCGGACCTCCTGAGCGCGATCGTCGCGACACGACGACCCGGCACGATCGTCATCGGCTTTAAGGCCGAGACGGGCGACGCGACCGCTGAGGCCGGCCGCATGCTCCGCGACAAGAAGCTCGATCTGGTCGTCGCCAACGACGTCGCGGATCCACGCTCTGCGTTCGGTTCGGACGATGACGAAGTCGCCTTTGTCAGCGCGGACGGCATCGAGCGGCTGCCACTCTTGAAAAAGACCGAGGTCGCGCGGCGTCTCGTCGAAAAGCTCACGGAACGACTGGCGCGATGAAGGACGAGCCCTCGCTCAAGGAGATTGGGGAGCGGCTCGAACGGCTCGATGCACCGATCCGGATGTGGCGCGAGGCGCGGGACCGCGCGTTCGCAGCGGCGTTCGGGCCCAAACAGGGGAAGCTCTCGAACCTCATGGCACGGTTGCCACAGGCCGCGAACGCGGCGGCGGCGCTCGGGCTTGGGCCACGGGACGAGGCCTTCGCGGCGTTCGATGAGATCTGCGATCTCTACGCGCGTTCCGATCCAGCCCGCTGCGCCATCATCCGCGGCGTGGTGCACGAGCACGAGGCGCGGGGCCTGCTCGAGGACTACATCGGCTACGCGTCCCGCCTCCTGAAGCAGGGCGGCCGGCCCGAGTGGCTCGAGCGAGGGATCGCGGCGGCTTCGATCGACGATCAGCGCCGCGACTACCGCGATTGGCTCATGGCCCTGGGCGATCTGTACCTGAGCGCGCGCGCCGCGCGCCTCGACCCGACGCCGGTGTTGAAGCGGATGGCGGAGCGATCCAATCCCGAGCGCCACGCCGCATCCCCGACGCCGACCCGGGAGGCGCTCGCGAAGTTCGAGGACAGCGCGTATTTCATGACGTCGATCCTGCCGCAGCTTCGGTAGAAGCGATGCCAAGGGAAGCGATCGCCACCGTGCTCTTCATGGGAGTCGTCTTCGGATGGTTTTGGGGATGCTTGTCGCTTGTCCTGTGGAGCGCCAACGAGCGCATCCCACCGCTGGTCATTGCCCCGCTGTGGCTCACGGCCGAGGTCGCCTCGAGGTTGGCGATGCATCCGTACCTCGCCGGCGCGATCGCCTGTGGGGCGATCGGGCTCGTCCCTGCCGCGATCCTGCTCGCCCTCGCTCGCGCACGTGGCGCCTAGCGCGGATCGCGTGACCACGCCACGAGGTCGAAGAGGCTCGGCTGCGATCCGTAGAAGCCGAATGCGAGATCGCCCAGCCCGCTGATCAGCCGCACCTGCGCGGCCGTTGACGGATTCGTCAGCCAGAGCTCGAGCGCACCCTGCTCGTCGTGGACCGGGGGCTGCGTGGGACGACGGACCAGAGTCAGGGTGACGCGCCCGTCGTCGGAGGGCCGCAGCCCCTCGACGATCTGGCCGATCGGCAAACGTTGTGGCGCCGCGCCGCCCCTTTTCTCGACGCCATAGCGCGCACCCGGCCCCGTTCCCGCGACATAAACGCCGCCGTTGCCGTCGCCGACCTCCGCCTCTACCCAGAAGAGCGCTGGGCTTCCGGTCGGCGGCGGCTCCCACGCCGGCGCGAGACCGACATGACCGCGGTCCGTCACCGGGATTCCGGCGCCGCCGGGTGCGAGGACCACGAGCTCCTTCTCGCGCCATGTCTCCCGACCACCGCCCTTCACGTAGGCGAGGCGCCCGTCGGACGACCATTGCAGCCATCGGCGGTTCGCCAGAGTGACGCCGAGGTCGGTCGCCGTTCCGCTCGTGGCGTCGATGAGCAGAAGGTGATCGCCGTCGGCGCCCAACGAGTTGCTCACGATCGGCTGCTCCCAGACCGTGAGCCATCTTCCGTCCGGTGACCATCCGAGCCCGAAGAGGAAGGCCTCGGCCGACGGCGGTTCGTAGATGAGCCGCGGAGCGCCGCCGACCGCGACCATCCAGAGGGCGTTATGGAGTCGGGTCCGAAGGCTCTGGTCCCCTGACGACCGAAGCACGGCAACGTTCCGAGCGTCGGGCGACCAGGTCATTTCACCCGCTCCCCAGTCACCTGAAAGGAATGGACGAGGGGCCTCGCCGGACATTCGGATCCATACCGAGCGGGAACTCCGGGTGTCGGTGTAAGAGAGGCACGCATCTCGAGGGCCGACGAGCTGAAAACGTCCCGGCCCGCAATCCACGGCTTCGATCGTTCCGTTCCACCGGAGGAGCTGCAGTCCACCCTCGAGGCCCTCGGCGTACGCGCCCACCGAGGTCGATCGCTGGATCGTCGAGTGCCTGATCGCGCGCGAGAGCTGCCCCGTCGCGCCGTCGTAGCGGTAGATCCAGTCATCTGAGCCACGCACGAAGAGGACGCCGGCCTCGGCGGCCGCTCCAGCCGTGACCGGCGGGAGACCGCGGATGGCCAGAGGTGATGGGCTCGGCGAAGCGATCGTCAGTGCGACGGGTGCCGCGCTCGGCTCGCCCGCGCTCGCCGGCACACCGCACGCGACGAGCACGACGCAGGTGATCGGTATGAGCGCGCGCACGCGACGATCATCCGCATTCGCCGCTCGCCGCGCATCAGCGTTAGGCGTCGATAACTCGTACGCTCCGGTCGATGCCGGTCGAGTGGGTGACCTTCGACTGTTACGGGACGCTCATCGACTGGGAGCGCGGGATCACCGACGCGCTGCTGCCGTTGTTGCCGGCAGGAACGGACCGGCGGGCGCTTGCTGAGTGGTACATCTCGATGGAAGCGCAGTTCGAGCAGGAGGGCTATCACCTTTACAAGGACGTGCTCGATCGCGTCGGCCGGCGCGTTCTGCGCTCCCTCGACGCTCCGCTACCGGATGACAAGACGTCGCCACTGCCCTCGTCGCTCGCCGATTGGCAACCCTTCCCCGAGGTCCCGACGGCACTCCGTGCCCTTGTCGATCAGGGCCGCTACCTCGCGATCCTCTCGAACGTCGACCGGGATCTGCTCGAGCTATCGATCGGCCGCCTCGGGATCCGTCCGGATCTGACGATCACCGGCGAGGATTCCCGCAGCTACAAGCCGGCCCCCGGGCACTGGCGCCGGTTCCTCGAGCGAAGCGGCACCTCACCCGAGCGAACCGTGCACGTCGGCGCGAGCCAGTTCCATGACATGCGTCCGGCGGCCGCGCTCGGATTTCGGACGATCTTCATCGACCGCCACGGCGAGGCCCTCGAAACGTCGCCGACGCGTTTGCTCCACGACCTTCGCGCGCTACCGGATGTGATCGCCGAGCTCGCGGAGAGCTGACCGTGGACGACGCCCGTCGGCGGGACCTGCTTCTCGTCGCCCTGACCTTTGCCGCGGGGGCCGTCGATGCCGTGGTGTTCCTTCGTCTCGACGTCTTCACCGCCGTGATGACCGGCAACATCGTGCTGCTCGGTCTTGCGATCGGGCAGGGCGCGTTCCGCAACGCGCTCCGCTCGCTGATCGCGCTCCTTGCGTACAGCGTCGGCGTCGTCGCAGGCGCGCGGATCGTGGACACGATCGCGATCGAATCGCATTGGTCGCCGAAGGTGACGCGCGCTCTCGTGACCGAGTGGGTGCTCCAGGTCGGTTTCTTCGTCGGCTGGCTTCTCAGCGGGGCGAATCCAGACGGCGTCGGTGCCGCGACGTTGATCGCAGTGTCGGGCGTATCGATGGGTATACAAGCCGCGGCAGTGCGCGCCCTTGCCCCTGGAATGTCGACCACCTACGTCACCGGAACGCTCACAGGTCTTTTGAGCGAGCTCAGCGCACTCGGCACGGTGAGTGGTGACCGGCGACGGCGCGCGTCGATCGTCGTCGCCCTCGCGTTCGGCGCGATCTTGAGCGCCTTCGCCCTGAGCACGATCCCCGTGGTCGCCCCGGCGATCCCGCTGGTCGTGATCGGCGGCGTGCTCGCGGTCGCGAGGAGCGGATTCGACTAGCGGCGGGCGTTCACGGAGCCGCATCGAGGAGCCGCCGGAACGCGGCGCTCGGCTTCACGGCGAGCTCGTCGTCCGGTACGACCACGCGAAGGAGATCGGAGGCGCGGTCGTAGACGAGCGAGACGTAATGATCGGCGAATTCGAAGATGATGACCGGGCCGTCTCCTGCACCGAGCGCGGACCGCTCTGCCGGAAGCTCAGTGTCGAGGGCGGTGGCGAGCTTCGCCACGAGGCTTGGGTCCCGACTCGGCGCCGCCGGTGGCGCCTTGATCGTCACTCGCGTCGCCCGGGCGAGGTCGTAGCGTCGCGCGAGATTGATCGTCGACGGAAGCGGCGTGGGCGTCGGTGCCGCCGCAGCGAGCTCCTCGATCGCCGAGCGGAAGGCGCCGGCGACCTTGATCCCTCGCTGCAGGACACCTTTCGCGACGTCGTAGTTGCGGCGCGTTGCGGTCCCATCAGCAAGCTCGAACGAGACGAAGACGCC